>JBKEBG010000147.1:0-7980 GCA_047972985.1 Arachnia sp. | reverse complement strand
CGTCCAGGTATGACTCACCGGAGACCGGCTCGGTGAACTCGGGGAGTTCCCGACGCACCAGAAGGGTCTCGAGGATCTCGGGCTTGCGCGCCGCGTCGAAGCTGAGGTCAACCTCGGCCATGTATCGCGGGGCGAACTGGCCGGTGATCTCGGCGTAGATCTGGCTCATGGGCTTGCCGACCACGGCCAGCATCTCCACCAGGAGCGCTGCGGCGTAGATGCCGTCCTTTCCCGAGATGTGGCCGCGCACGGTGAGCCCCCCGGAGGACTCGCCTCCGATGATCGCGTCGGTTTCGCTCATCTTGGCCGAAATCCACTTGAACCCCACCGGCACCTCGTAGCAGCGCTGCCCGAACTGCTCGGCCACCTCGTCCAGCAGCGATGTCGTGGCGACATTGCGCACCACGGGGCCGGTCCATCCTTTGTACTTGAGCAGGTAGTAGTAGAGGATCACCAGCAGCTGGTTGGGGTGCAGGAAGTTGCCTTGATCATCGATGATCCCGATCCGGTCGGCGTCGCCGTCGGTGGCGATTCCCAGGTCGCAGCCGTGCTCGACGACATGCCGCTTGAGGGCGCTCAGTCCGGCGCTGGTGGGCGAAGGCAGCCGCCCCCCGAACAGCGTGTCGTGGCGGTCGTTGATGACGTCGACCTCGCACCGGGCGGTCAGCAGGATGGTCTGGAGTGAGGTGCGCGAAACCCCGAACATCGGGTCGAGGGCGATGTGGAGCCCAGCCTCGCGGATCGCCGACATGTCGACGGCATCGATGATGGAGTCGATATAGCCGTTGAAGGGATTGATCTCCTCGATCGCCCCGGTGGCGACGGCCTTGGCGTACTCGATGGTGGGGATGGCGGATTCGCCGTCGGCCTCAATGGCCTCCATCCGAGCCTCGATATCGTTGGTGACGGCCTCGTCGGCATCGCGGCCACCCTCGGTGAAGACCTTGATTCCGTTGTACAACGCGGGGTTGTGCGAGGCGGTCACGGCCATGCCGTAGGGCAGGCCATGGTCTTTGACCGTCCACATGATCAGCGGAGTCGGCGCCTGCTTGACACGCACCACCCGGCAACTGATGCCGTAGCCGGCAAATACCTCGGCCGCCCATGCCGCGGCGACATCTGAGAGGAAGCGGCGGTCGTAGCCGACGACGATTCCCTTGCCAGCGCCCGACTCGTCGAGGATTCTGCGGGCCAGTGCCGCGCTGAGCAGCTTGACATTCGCCCTGGTGAACTCGTCGCCGATGATTGCTCGCCATCCGCCGGTTCCGAAGTGAATCCGCGCCACGTCGCCGCCCCCACTGTTGTCATGTGCCGTGATGTTGACCTGTCCCGGACCCTACGCGGACCAGGGCCTGAGACAACATCTGCGGTGATCGACGTGGATAATCGCTCACTGGGGCTGTCCGGCTGCGGTAGGCAGCTAGGCCAACGAGATCAGTTCGGCGTAATCCTCGCTCCAGAGGTCTTCGACGCCGTCGGGTAGCACCAGCACGCGATCGGGCTGGAGCGCCTCGACGGCTCCCGGATCGTGTGTGACGAGCACGACGGCGCCGGCATAGGTGCGCAGCGCGGCGAGCACTTCCGCCCTGGAGGCAGGATCGAGGTTATTCGTCGGCTCGTCGAGAAGCAGCACATTGGCCGCCGAGACCACGAGCATCGCCAGCGCCAGGCGGGTCTTCTCGCCTCCGGAGAGGACCTTGGCTGGTTTGTCCACGTCGTCGCCGCTGAAGAGGAAGGAACCCAGGACCTTGCGCACCTCGGTGTCGCCGAGATCCGGCGATGCCGAGGTCATGTTCTCCAGCACGCTGCGGGAGACGTCGAGGGTTTCGTGTTCCTGGGCGTAGTAGCCGAGCTTGGCACCATGGCCAAGGACACGCTCACCGGTGTCAGGCAATTCCAGCCCGGCGAGGATCCGCAACATGGTGGTTTTCCCGGCGCCGTTGAGACCGAGAATGACCACCTTGGATCCCTTGTCCACGGCGAGGTCGACGGCGGTGAATACCTCCAGGGATCCGTAGGCCTTCGACAGGTCGCGCCCCTGCATCGGGGTCTTTCCGCAGGCAGCCGGCGTGGGGAATCTGATCTTAGCCACCTGATCGCTGGCGCGTTCCCCCTCCACAGCATCCAGCAGGCGCTGGGCTCGCTTGGCCATGTTCTGCGCCGCCACAGCCTTGGTGGCCTTGGCTCGCATCTTGTCGGCCTGGGCCATCAGCTGCCCCGCCTTGCGCTGCGCGTTGAGCCGTTCCCGCTTGCGGCGTTTCTCATCGGTTTCGCGCTGCAGGAGGTAGCGCTTCCAGTCCATGGCGTAAATGTCCAGCTCGGCCCGATTGGCGTCGAGGTGATACACGCGGTTGACCACGGCCGCCAACAGATCTGTGTCGTGGCTGATCACCACGAGCCCACCGGCGAATGACTGCAGATAGGACCGCAGCCAGACGATAGAATCGGCATCGAGGTGGTTGGTGGGCTCGTCAAGCAACAAACTCTCGGCATCGGAGAACAGGATTCGGGCGAGTTCGATGCGGCGCCGCTGGCCGCCGGAGAGGGTCTTGAGCGGCTGCGCCAGCACCCGCTCGGGCAGGCCAAGGTTGGCGGCGATGCGGGCCGCCTCGGCCTCAGCCCCGTAACCGCCCGCGGCCTGCAGCGCGGCCTCGGCTCGCGTGTAGGCGGCCATAGCTTCCTCGCGTTCGACTCCCTCGGACAGCGCCATCGATTCCTCGGCACGCCGCATCCGCCGCACCACAAGATCCAGGCCACGGGCCCCGAGGATCCGGTCACGCGCGATCTGTTCCGGATCCCCCGAACGCGGATCCTGAGGCAGGTATCCCACCCGGTCGCCGCGGCTCACGGCGCCGCCGGCCGGGAGCGATTCCCCCGCGAGGATCCTGGTCAGCGTGGTTTTGCCCGCCCCGTTACGTCCCACGAGGCCGACCCGATCCCCAGGGCCGATCTGAAAAGACACGGGCGACAACAACATCCGCGCCCCGGCGCGCACTTCGAGATCCTTAGCCTGCAGCACCCAGCTAGTCTTCCCGGGCGACACCGGCGGGGCAAACTGGCCACCCCCCGGGTGCCTGCCGCTAGTCTGAGGCCATGCCGCCGGTCATACGGGTTCTAGTCGCCGAAGACGATCCGCTGGCTCGTCACGCCATCGAGACCTACTTGGCCAGGGCAAACGACATCGAGTTATTGGAGATGGCGCACGACGGCGAGGCGGCGGTGAGGATGGCGCAGGAGCTGAAACCAGATGTTGCCATCGTCGACATTCACATGCCGAAGCTGGACGGGGTCGAGGTGGCCCGCGAACTGTCCAAGCCGCCGCTGAATTGCAAGGTTGTCTGCTTCACCGCGCTGGGCGATGAGACCACGATGATGGATGCCCTGGCTGCGGGGGCCTCTGGCTTCCTGCTGAAGTCGGATAACCCGGGCCTGATCCTGCACGGGGTTCGCAGCGCCTACTCGGGCGATTCGCTGGTTTCACCCAAGCTGGTCGCCGAGTTGCTCCGTCACACCCCCGCACGGTCCCGGCCTCCGGTGCACCTCAGCGACGCCGACCGCCACCTGCTCACGCTGATCGGGCGCGGATTGAGCAATGCGGAGATCGCCGAGGAACTGTACCTGTCTCCGGCGACGGTCAAGACCTACGTCTCACGGCTGCTGGCCCGGTTGGAACGGCCCAACCGTACGTCGCTGGCGGCGCTGGCCCATGAGTGGGGCTTAGTTACCTAGTGACCGGCCTTGGTGGCCTCGCGGGCCGAGGAATGGCTGAGCCGCCATGCGGTGCTGCCGGCCTGGCTCCACCACCACAGCACCAACACGCCAGCGCCAAGGACCACGACGACGCCGTCGAGGGGAATACACAGCCCGGTGGCGGCACACACGGCACCGGTGATGGCGATCACCGCAGGCAGGATAACGCCGAGCCAGGCCGGGCGCTTTTTGATCAACCAGCCCTCAAGCGCCACCACGAGGCACAACGCCACCACCGCGAGGAGCAAGACCATTGTGTGCCCCGCAAATTGTTGCCCCACGGCCGTGTCCTTTCGCTGCTCATCATTGCGGCTACTGATTCAGGTTCATCACAGTTCACCAGATGGAGTGGGTCAGTTCAGGGGTCGGCCGTCACGGTTGACCCCTCTGGTCGTCGGCGGCCACACATTGGAATATTAGGTGAATCAACTTTCGTCGCGAGTGACCTTACTTTAGATGATTTTGCCTGGCGCACCCCACAGGCCCATCCGTAGCTTCTATGTCGTTGGCACGGTGTCATTGACACCGTGAATCTCTATCTCGACCACGACGCAAGGAGAAACACATCATGGAGCAGCTGGTACAATTCGCCACCGAGATCGACCCCGCCGTCTACGCAGCCGTGGGCGCCCCGCTCGCCGTCGCCGCCGCCAGCCGCATCCGGCCGGCAATCCTGTGGCTGTGCATCATTTGCCCCTGGTTCTACGTCTGCAAGCACTAGGCATTTGCCTGGCACATACGTGTCTGACTAGGCCACTCGGCCCCGGCGGCGTAGGCTTCCACTATGGCCAAGGATCGACGCCCCGCCGAGGCGGATATCCCCTGGCTGGAGCCGCTTTTGGCGTGCTTGGCCTTCCTCATCATCCTCGCGTCGGCACCAGTGGCCAACCGATCCCCCCAGCAATGGGTCATCGAAGTGGGGTTGTGTGTAGCAGCCGGGCTTTCCGCGAGGTGGCCCCGAGTGGCCGCGGCACTCGGGATCACGGCTCTGCTCACGGAGTTGACGCTCCCTCCTGAAACGGTTGGGGTGGCTGGCCTGGCGCTTTTTGTCAACCTATTTTCCGCATTTCGCCTGCGGTTGTCCTACAGCCTGCCTCTGACGTTACTCAGCGCGGGGACCCTCTATGTGGTGATGGTCCACTACGCCACCGCCAGCACCTCTCAGGCGATGGCCACCGGGATCTTCCTGCTGATCATGCTCACGCTGGCGACCGGGGCTGGAGCGCTCTGGCGGATCGCCGTCGAGCAACTCGCAAAGGAAAAAGAGCTCGCCGATAAACGCCTGCGGGACCTGCGCCTCGAACTGGCCCGTGACCTTCACGACACGGTGGCCCAGACCCTCTCGCACGCCGCCATGCGCGCCTATCTGGCGGCCGATGACCCGTCCGTGACCCATCAGGTGCGCGAAGAGCTGGAGCAGGTGGCAAGCGACTGCGCCACCAGCGCCCAGGACCTCCGGCAGGTCCTATCCACGCTGCGCGCACTCGACGGGACCAAGGCATCCGGGCCCTCGCCCGTGGCAAACGCCTCGACATTACGGGCCGACGTGGATGAGCAAGCGCAGCGGCTGCGTCGCAACGGGCTCGTGCCCCAGATCAGGGTTGATATCTCAACTGTGTCTGCGACGCGAGCCGCGACGCTGTCCAAGGTGATGGTGGAGGCGACCACCAACATGATCAAGCACGCCCCGCGCGGAAGCCGGGGCCGCCTGTCGATCGTCGAGGATCACGGTACGTTGCGGGGCGAGTTCAGCAACGTGACATCCGGACGCCCTCGCAACCGCAAAGGGCTCGGCCTGATCGGCATGGAGGAGCGGATCAAGCTGTTGAGCGGCACCTACCAAATCGACGAAGCGGGAGACACGTGGACCCTCCGGGTAACGCTACCCCGAGGGATCGACACTGAACCAGCACGGGACGCATAGCGCACCGAGCCCAAACGCGAGGATGCCGACGAGCGTTGGGGGTCGCTCGTCGGCATCCGGTCCGTACCGGGCGCAGGGGGGTGCTGCCCTTCCAGACTCTGCGGCGCATCGGCTCGCATCCGCGTTACTAATTACAGTGGATGACGCCCCCAGAATCCAGGCAGGATCGCCGGTTGTCACCATTGGGCTGGAGGGTGTCAACTAAAGTGGATCCATATCTGAAGCGCAGTTTCTGGGTCCGGCTCTACGATTTCCCTGGCCGGCACAAAACTACAAATACGTGATTCGATAGTGCCCATAAGTGTGCATCGGGTATTCGGCGCACTGGTCCCCCCACCCCAGTCATGGGTGAGATCGACAAGTTCCTGGACAATTCCGGCGTGCTGGCCGGTGCCCGAACCTCGTGTTTCGAAGCACCGGACGATGTGGCACATCACGCCAGCATTTCTGCCGCGGTCTCGCCTCCCCAGCGAGGCGCTGGACGATTCGCTGGCCGCCACCAAGTCGTGCTGCTCGCCATTGGAAGCAGCTACCGAGCAGCGCACGAACCGATACCAGAGGCGGGCACACCACCCCCGGCGTGGGGTCTTGAGCCCAGACCACCGCCACCGCGCTGATGGGCCGACTGGCGGCTCAGGAAAGCCTGGTCAGATGATCCAGCAGGGCCCGCTCCCACTGGTCCCGATGTGACACGTTGACCCCGTGCGGGCCGCCCGCGATGACCTCGAGCCGGGCGTCGGGGATGAGCTGGGCCGCCCGCCGGCTCGATGCCGCCAGGGGGACGTTGAGATCGCCGTCGCCATGGATGACAAGCGTCGGGACATCGATCCGGCGGCAGTCATCGCGGAAGTCCTCGGCCCACGACATGATCGTGCGTGCCGCGGCACCCGGGTCGCTTTGCAGCGCCAGCGCCAGCGCCTGCCGCCTGGTGGCCTCGTCGACCACCAAAGCCTCGGCGGTGCTGTAGAACGAGGTGACGAATTGATCGAGGAAGCCCGCGTGGTCCGCGGCACAGGCATCGCGCATCTCCTCGAAGCCCGATATCGGCATTCCACCATCCGGGTTCGAATCGGTGATACACAGCGCCGGGCAGATCGACCCGGACAAGATCGCCCCCGACAGGCGCGCGGTGCCGTACGTGGCGCAGTAGCGGGCGACCTCGCCGCCGCCCATCGAAAAGCCCAGGATCACAGCGCGTTGCAGATCCAGCGCGCAGATCAGATCGTTGAGGTCGCTGGCGAGGGTGTCGTAGTCGTAGCCCTCCTCGGGCCGCCCGGAGCGCCCGAAACCTCGACGGTCGTAGGTGATGGGCCGGTATCCGGCGGCGACGAGGGGCTCGACGTTACCCGCGAACGATTCCCCCGAAAGAGGCCAGCCGTGGATCAAGACAACCGGACGGCCGTTCCCGCCAGGATCCTCGTAGTGCAGTTCGACGTTTCCGGCCGATGTGGTGAGTTTTGGCATCCTCGTCCTCCTCGATGATCGGGTGGGTTCCCAGACTATCCAGGTGACGCTCAGGACAGGCCTACAGGTTGTAGCCAATCGCGCGCAGCTGTTCCCGGCCGTCCTCGGTGATCATCTCCAGGCTCCACGGCGGCAGCCACACCCAGTTGATTGCCACCGATGTGGCCAGCCCATCGAGCACGTAACGCGTGTCGTATTCGATCTTGTCGGTCAGCGGGCACGTGGGCGAGGTCAGCGTCATATCGAGCGTGACGTTGCCTTCGCCGTCGACGGCCACGCCGTAGAGCAGCCCCAAATCAACGACGTTGACCATGAGCTCCGGGTCGATGACATCCTTCATCACCTCGGTGATCTCGTCCTCGGAGGGTACCGCGGGCGGGGCATCAACGTCAGGCAGATCGTCCTTGACGCGGTCGCTGGGGCGTTCGGGCTGGTACATCATTCTCCCTCGGGGCGGGCTTGGCCGACGGCATCTCGAAGCGCCGACCAACTCAGCAGGGCACACTTCACGCGCGCCGGAAACTTGGAGACGCCAGCGAACGCGATGGCGTCGCCGAAGGTGTCCTCGTCGGGTTCAATAGTTCCTTGCGAGTGCATCATCTCAAGGAATTCGTCGTACAGGCTCATAGCTGAGGCAACACTGGACCCGATGACAAGATCGCTCATCACCGAGGTGGAGGCCTGTGAGATTGAGCAGCCCACACCGTCGTAGGAGACGTCCGCGATGCGTTCACCCTCCAGACGAACCCGAAGCGTCAGCTCATCACCGCACGAGGGATTCACGTGGTGCACCTCGGCATCGGAAGGTTCCCGCAGTCCGCTGTGGTGCTTTTCCCGGTAGT
>JBKEBG010000175.1:0-12447 GCA_047972985.1 Arachnia sp. | reverse complement strand
GTGGCCGCCCTCGTGGCGGGTCTGATCGCCCTGGCCGGTGGCGTGTGGTTCCTGATCGCCGGAAGGCGGCGCTCACAGCAGGAACCGGAAGCCGGGTAGCAGCGCTGTGGCCCCTGAAGTGTCTGAGGAGGCACGTCAGGGGCCACCACAGCGGTGCCTAGCGCCGGCCAAAGCCACCCAGTAGCCTGGCGCCGGGCGGCGGCTCGTCGAGTTCCCCGATAGCCATGGGTGGCGACCAGACATGTGCGTGAGCGGCGGGCCCGGGGATGAGACGGTGCCCAGCGGCTCGTCGCCTCGCGAGACCTCCAGATTCGCCAGGCCCGCCGTCGGCGGTGAGAAGCGCATGAGATGAGGCGATCGACGCCGTCATTGTGCAGGTCATGACCTGAGCACCCTCGCTGGTACTCACGCCCGATAGTGAACACAGCCGAAGGCTAGGGCGCGGGCTGGCACCGCACACCGGTGGCATGCACCGGGCAGTAACCGTTTGGGTTCTTGATCAGGTACTGCTGATGCTCAACTTCTGCGTAGAAGAAGGCTTCAGCGGGGCCGATCTGGGTGGTGATGGAGCCGTAGCCCTGCTCGGTCAGCGCAGGCTGGAAGGCATCGCGTGAACCGGTGGCCGCCGCGGCCTGCTCGGCGGTGGTGGTGAAGATGGCCGAGCGGTACTGGGTGCCAAAGTCGTTGCCCTGCCGGTACCCGGACGTCGGGTCGTGGTTTTCCCAGAACCGCTGCAGAATCGCGTGGTAGGTGAGGCAGGAGGGATCGAAGACCACTTGGACTGCTTCGGTGTGGCCGGTCTGCCCGGTGCACACCTCCTTGTAGGTGGGGTTGGGGGTGAAGCCGCCTGCGTAGCCGACGGCAGTGTTGACCACACCGTCGAGGCTCCAATAGAGCTTCTCGGCGCCCCAGAAGCAGCCCATGGCCAGGTAGGCGACCTCGCAGCCAGCCGGGACCTCATCCAGCCTCAGGCCGAAGACTGCGTGGCGGGGATACGGGTCGAGGATGCGACGCTCCCGTCCGACGAGGGCGTCGCCGGGGGCAACCAGTTGTGGGTCGAGCTTCCGGCGGATCAGGGCCATGACATCGATATCCATCGGCCAAGCTTAGGCGCCAGCCCCGGACCCAGCCAGCACTCCCCACGCCGCCTCGAGGCGCAGTCTCGGCCGGAGGCGAGATCTGCTCCCTCATGGGGCTTCGAAACGCGCAGGTGGCGCGGCTCATCGGGTCGGGGCAGGGCATCGGAGAGCCGACACCCTCACGCGGGCTGGGGTGAGATGCGGCTGCGAGGTTCCTCACCTACCCGAGGATGCTGCGCACACATGCCTGGTCATCCATGGCACAGTGCTGGGCATGGTTACCCCGCTCGCCGAACTCATCGCACCCGACTGGGCCGAGGCCCTGGCACCGGTCGAACCCAAGATTCGCGGCATGGGCGGCTTCCTCCGCGACGAGATTGCCGCGGGGCGCAGCTACCTACCCGCCGGGGATAACGTGCTGCGGGCGTTCACGCGACCACTCCGAGACGTGCGTGTGCTGATCATCGGGCAGGACCCCTACCCAACTCTTGGCCACCCGGTGGGGTTGAGCTTCTCGGTGGCGCCAGAGGTCCGGCCGCTGCCCAAATCGCTGATCAACATCTACGCCGAGCTGGAGACCGACCTGGGAATCCCGCCAGCACAGCACGGGGACCTGAGCGCGTGGTTCGAGCAGGGAGTCCTGCTGCTCAACCGTGTCCTCACTGTGCAGCCAGGCAAATCCGGCTCCCATCGTGGGAAGGGCTGGGAGGACGTCACAGCCGCAGCCGTCGAGGCCCTGGCGGCCCGCGGCGGCCCCCTCGTGGCGATCCTATGGGGCCGCGACGCGCAGAGCGCCGCGCCGCTGCTGGGCGATATCCCGGCGATCACCAGCCCGCATCCGTCCCCGCTCTCGGCCCGCTCGGGATTCTTCGGATCGCGACCATTTTCCCGAGCCAACCAGGCCCTGGCAGCTCAAGGTGCGGTGCCCATCGACTGGTCGCTCGGCTGAGCCAGCGCACCCCAAGGGCGCCTCGAGTGCCCCGGATGGCTTGTTGAGGTCTCGACTCGCCGCCGGCGCGACGGCTCAGCACGTCAGGGTGGGGTGTCGCGGCGTCGGTTCAAGCTCCTAGCCATGCCAGCTCCGGTGCCAGATCCGGTTGTTGGGGACCTGAGTGATCAGATAGCCTCAATAGAGCTTGCAAACAGGAGCAATGATGTCTGAGCAGGTTCTGTCCAATCACGTCGATGTGGAACGTCTGCAACACGCACTCGAGGACTTTTCTGAGGCTACGGGAGTGGCGACGGTTGCAGTGGATGCCCGGGGGCTACCCGTCACCCCGCCGTGCGCCTTCACCAAGTTCTGCCAAACGGTGAGGGCAAATCCCGAGGGTAACCGGCTGTGCCACGGCTGCGACGCTCACGGTGGCCTGCAGTCGATGCTCACCGGGGGGCCCTCTATCTACCGCTGCCATGCCGGTGTCGTCGATTTCTCCACGCCGTTCGTGGTGGACGATTCCTATGTGGGAGCAATCCTGGGCGGGCAGGTGCGGGTCAAGGGTGAGGAACAACCCGGATACCTGACCGGTCGCGCCTCGTGGGCCCAGGATGAGCGGCTGCACGACTTCTACGAGAACATTCCGGTGGTGTCCAGGCGGCGGGTCGAGGCGGTCGCGGAGATGATGCACAACCTGCGCTCCGCGATGCTGAATCGGCCGGCCGGCACCCAGCTGCTGCCGGACCGCGGCCCGGTCAGCCAGGCCCACACCCACACAGTCGAGGCCAAGCACAGCCTCCCGGAATCGGCCCCGCTCCTGGCTGCCATGGACGCCGAGGATCTTGGCTCGGCGTTTGGGCTGGTCTGTGAAATGCTCGACGAAACCTACCGTGGCCTGAACGACGTTGGAGCCGGGGTGGAGCATGCAGAAGACTCGGTGCTCGTGGTCGCGCGCGATCTCACGCCGCGGCTGGTGCCGCATCTGACCAGCCTGGTGCGCGCCCAACGTATCCCTCGCGCCGCGAGCCCGGGGCGGTACCACGTACAGCTGCGCATCGAGCGGCTGCTCGTGATGATCCTGGACGAGATCGTCCGCTCTCGCCCACGGCAGGGCCGTGAGCTGCAGGACCTCCTCAACGACATCGTGCGTCATCCCCACCTGCCGATTAGCCTCACCCAGGCGGCGGCATCGGTCCACTGGTCGCCCGGCCACTTGTCCAAGCGCCTCAAATCGGTGACCGGATACACATTCGTGGCATATGTCACCGCGTGGCGGATGATGCGGGCCGAATTGATGTTAGCTTCCACGCAGATGCCGGTCCGCAGGGTTTCCCAAGCTGTTGGCTTTACCCGGGTGAGCTACTTCTCTCGGGTGTTTCGATCTCACACCGGATTATCACCGAGCGAGTACCGGCGACGCAGTTCGTCGCGTAGCGGGAGGTCCTCGGATGAATCGGTTCCAGCTCACCACCACCTTGTGCTACGGCGCTGATGCACTCGGGGTGTTGCGTACCTACCGGGGCGGGCGAGCGTTCGTGGTCACCGACGCATTCATCGCCTCCACTGCGCTGTTCGAACGGGTCATCGACGAGCTCGGGGCCGAGAACGTCCAGATCTTCGATCAGGTCCGCCCTAACCCCGATTCCGATGCTGTCAGCGCCGCTGCCTCGGAGTTGGTGGCCTGGGGTGCCGACCTCATCGTCGCCGTCGGGGGCGGGTCGCCCATCGATACGGCCAAGCTGGTGCGCAAGGTAGCCAGCGAGCTGGGGCACCAGCCCGCCAGAGGATTCATCACAGTCCCCACCACAAGCGGCTCCGGCTCCGAGGTCACCTCCTATGCCGTGCTCAGCGATACTGCCCGCAAGGTGCCGCTGCGGTCGGCCGACCTGATGCCGGATCTGGCGGTCCTCGACGCGGCGGCCGTCAGCACAGCCCCCGCCGGGTTGACCGCCGACGCGGGCATGGACGCCGTCAGCCACGCTATCGAGGCGGCCGTGGCCCGCGGGCACAACGATTTCTCCGACGCGTTGGCCGAAAAGTCGCTGCGCCTGGCCGATCAGTACCTGCTGCGCTGCGTGCGCGACGGCAGCGATCTCGAGGCCCGCGAGCATCAGCACCACGCGGCCACCATGGCCGGCGCCGCCTTCGAGAACGCCGGCCTGGGCATCGTGCACGGCCTGTCGCACGCCCTGGGCGGCGCATTCGGCATCACCCACGGACGACTCAACGCCATGCTGATGCCAGCCGTCATCGAGTTCAATGCCGCCATGGCGGGCCCGCGCCCCGGAGCCCTCAGCCCCGTGGCCGAACGCTACGCCGCCCTAGCCGCCGCCATCGGGCTCACGGCAAGCACCCGCGCCAACCTGGTGCGGGCACTCAGCACCTGGGTCCAGCGGTTGCGCGGCGCCCTGGCGATGCCCGCCACATTGTCCGAGTACGGTCTGAATCGCACCGATGTCTTGGCTGCATTGCCGCGGCTGGCCGAGACCGCCATGAGTGACTTCTGTACCCCCGGCAACCCCGTGGACGTCTCGGCCGAGGACTTGATAGGTGTCCTGCGCCGCGTGCTGTGAGCGCTAGACGAGGTAGTGGGTCAGCCCATCCATGCCGGTATCGGTCAGCGCTGACACCTCGACGACGTCACCTGCCCCCGCCAACCGCAGCAACTCACCGGCCTGCCGGACCTCGTCGGCCGTGGCGACGTCGATCTTGGTCACCACCCCGATCACCGGAGGGATGAAGAACGTGCTGAACCCCGGCGGGAACGTCAACTGCGGCTCCACCGCCGAAGCCAGCAGCGCCACCAAGTCCGCCTCGAATGAGAGGGTACGCAGGTTGTTGCGAAACCAGGGCAGTTCCAGGTACTCGCCAGGGGTATCGATCGCCTCGTCGGCGAAATCGATCGCGCCTGTCTTGGAGTAGGCGATGGTCTGCTTGCGTAGCCGCTGCAGCAGCGTCGTCTTCCCACACCCGACACTGCCCACCAGCAGCACACGCTTCATGATCGGGTCAGCGGCGGCCGGGCAAAGCCAAGGCCATCGCAGAGCCCGTCGACCACATTGCGCACCGCCTGATCAACATCGGCCAAGCGTCCCAACACCACCACCGAACCCGAGAACCGATCCACGAAACCAAGCTCGACGTCGGATGCCTTGGTGGCGAGGTCACCAGCGATGATCGCCGCTTCGCTAGGGGTGATGGTCAAGACCCCGATGGCGGCACCCGGTGCGGCCTGCAGGCCCACCTTCGGATACAACTGCGGGTCGGGGTGGGCAACTATGTGGGCCAGCGTCACCTGTTTACCAGGAACGAATTCCTGGATGATGCGCTGCTTATCACTCATGTGCTGTGTTTCACCCGGTCCGAATCGACTACTGCGATTGGCCCATCGTGCGGACCGGCCGCGGGGTGTGTCAACCAACTCGATCGTGATGTGTCTACTTGCACTTTTCAATGGTGCAAGTTGCAGAAATCGGTCCGGCCTAGAGGCCTGAAACCGAGCATCGATGCCCCGTTTCTTGTGCCGGTTTCCGGCCTAGTCTCGAGGGGAATCGCCCAGTGGCCGACCGGTCCTGCGGCATCGAGAAGACCCAATGGAGGAGTCAGCACATGCGAGAAGCCCTGGGAATGGTGGAGACGAAGGGTTTCGTCGCCGCCGTTGAAGCCGCCGACGCCATGGTGAAGTCGGCAAATGTCGTCCTGGTCGGCAGCCAGCGCGTCGGATCGGGACTCGTCACCGTCTTGGTGCGGGGCGATGTCGGAGCCGTCAAGGCCGCCACCGACGCCGGGGCGGTCGCCGCGCAGAACGTCGGCGAGCTGATCAGCGTCCACGTGATCCCGCGTCCGCATCAGGACGTCGAGACGATCCTACCGAAGGCTGAGGTGGGCTGAGCATGGCAAACGACGAACTCGTGAACAAGGTCATGGCCGCCGTCATGAACAAACTCGATGGCAACGAGGCAACGGCACCGAGCCCGGCAACGTCGAGCCCTGCCACGGCTGCTCCGGCGGCCACCGAATACGTGGGTCGCAACACCCTCGGCGACACCATCGGTTTGGTGATCGCCAACGTCGATCCGCAGATCCACGCGCTGATGAAGTTCGACAAGAAGTACAAGTCAATCGGCATCATCGGTGCCCGCACCGGCGCCGGGCCGCAGATCTTCGCAGCCGACGAGGCAGTCAAAGCCACCAACACGGAGGTACTGGCCGTCGAACTGGCCCGCGACACCAAGGGCGGAGCGGGCCACGGCTCGCTGATCATCTTCGGCGCCCTCGACGTGTCAGACGCCCGCCGGGCTGTCGAGGTGGCGCTGAGCGAACTCGACCGTACCTTCGGCGATGTCTACGGCAACGAGGCCGGCCACCTTGAGTTCCAGTACACCGCGCGCGCCAGCCACTGCTTGGCCAAGGCACTCAACGCTCCCGTGGGCAAGGCGTTCGGCATCACAGTCGGGGCCCCGGCCGCCATCGGTGTGGTCCTCGCCGATACCGCCGTGAAGGCATCCACCATCGACATGGTCGGCTACTCCAGCCCGGCCGCCGGCACCAGCTACTCCAACGAGGTCATCGCCACATTCAGCGGGGACTCGGGAGCTGTCCGGCAGGCGATCATCGCGGCCCGCGACGTCGGCCGGGATCTTCTGGGTGCCCTCGGGGCTGCTCCGACCTCCTCCTCCGTCCCCTACATCTGACAGGGAGAGTAATCCGTGAGAAGCAAGCGATTTGAAGCCCTCGATGCCCGCCCCGTCAACCAGGACGGCTTCGTCAATGAGTGGCCAGAGGTGGGGCTCATGGCCATGAGCGGCCCGAACGATCCCACCCCCTCTATTCGGGTCGACAACGGTGTTGTGGTGGAGCTCGACGGCAAACAGCGCGCCGAGTTCGACATGATCGACACGTTCATCGCCGATTACGGAATCCGGCTCGAGAATGCCGAGGCGGTCAACGCTATGGACACGCTGGATCTGGCTCGCAAGCTGGTGGACTTCAACGTCCCCCGGGCCGAGGTGATCGAGCTGACCACTGCGATGACGCCGGCGAAACTTACCGACGTTGTCAGCAGCATGAGCGTGCTGGAAATGATGATGGCGGTGGCCAAGATGCGAGCCCGGCTCAGCCCCGCGAATCAGTGCCACGTGACGAACGTGCGGGACAACCCGGTGCAGATCGCGGCCGACGCGGCTGAAGCGTCGCTGCGCGGATTCGCCGAGGAGGAGACCACTGTCGGCATTGTCCGCTACGCCCCCTTTAACGCGATCGCTGTCATGGTCGGCGCCCAAGTGGGCCGCCCCGGCATCCTCACTCAGTGCTCGGTGGAGGAGGCGACTGAACTTCAGCTCGGCATGCTGGGCCTGACCACCTATGCCGAAACAGTCTCGGTCTACGGCACCGAACCCGTGTTCATCGACGGGGACGATACGCCATGGTCCAAGGCATTCCTCGCCTCCTGCTACGCCTCACGTGGCCTGAAGATGAGGTTCACCTCCGGCACCGGTTCGGAAGTCCAGATGGGCTACGCCGAGGGCAAATCGATGCTGTATCTCGAAGCCCGCTGCGTCTACATCACCAAGGCAGCAGGATCCCAGGGTATTCAGAACGGCTCGGTGTCCTGCGTGGGAGTTCCTGCGGCAGTGCCCAGCGGGGTCCGCGCGATGCTCGCCGAGAACCTGATCGCCATGGCGCTCGACCTTGAATGCGCATCGTCGAACGATCAGTCGTTCACCCACTCTGATCTGCGGCGCACCGCCCGTTCGCTGATGCAGTTCGTGCCGGGCACCGACTTCATCTGCTCCGGCTACTCCTCGATCCCCAACTACGACAACATGTTCGCCGGTTCAAACTGGGATGCCGAGGACTTCGACGATTGGCTGGTCATCCAGCGCGATCTCAAGGTCGACGGTGGGTTGCTGCCTGTGGTCGAGGACGACGTCGTCGCCATCCGGAACAAGGCGGCCAAGGCGCTCCAGGCAGTCTTCGCTGAGTTGGGGCTGCCCGCGATCACCGACGAGGAAGTCGAAGCCGCCACCTATTCCAACGGTTCCAAAGACATGCCTGCCCGCAACGTTGTGGAGGATCTCAAGGCCGCCGAGGGCGTGCTCAAACGTGGCCTGACGGGCGTGGATATTGTCAAGGGCCTCGCGGCTTCCGGATTCAACGATGTTGCCGAGTCGGTGTTCTCGCTGCTGAAGCAGCGTGTGGCCGGCGACTACCTGCACACGGCCGCCATCCTTGAGGCGGATTTCTCGGTTAATAGCGCGGTCAACTACCCCAACGATTACCGGGGCCCCCAGACCGGCTACCAGATGTCTGCCGAGAAGTGGGACCAGCTCAAGAGCATGCGCCAGGCCATCAGCCCCGAGAGCATCTGAGGAGTCACGATGGACCAGACATCACTGCGCAGCATCATCGAGCAGGTCATTGCCGAGTACACCGGGGCCCAGGCGGCATCGTCGCCGGCCGGCTCGGTGGCCACCGCGCCCAGCGTGACCACGGGCGGCGGCGAGCTGTCGATCACCGAGAGCGGACCCGCTCAGCGAGGGACCAACCCCACCGAGGTCGTCGTCGCCTTGGCGCCTGCCCTCGGCGGACGGCTCAAGGAAACGATCATCGGGATCCCACACGCCGACGTCATCCGGGAGTTGTGCGCCGGCATCGAGGAGGAGGGGCTGACCTACCGGTTCATCCGAGTGTTTCGGACCTCCGACGTCGGATTCATCGCCCACGAGGCAGCCAAGCTCTCCGGTTCCGGCATCGGGATCGGGATCCAGTCGCGCGGCACCACTGTGATTCACCAAAAGGAGTTGCCTCCGCTGTCGAACCTCGAGCTGTTCTCGCAGGCCCCGCTGATCGATCTCGATACCTTCCGCGCGATCGGCCGCAACGCCGCCAGATACGCCAAGGGCGAGTCACCCGAGCCGGTCCCCGTCCGCAACGATCAGATGGCTCGGCCGAAGTACCAAGCCATCGCCGCGTTGCTCCACATCAAGGAGACCGAGTTGTGCGATGCCACCAAGAAGACCCAGACCCTCCGGGTCGAATACCGATAGGGAGCCAACGATGGACTCTGAGGACCTCATCCGCCAGATCATGAACGAGGTGATGGCAAACCTCGGTAAGAACGAGGTGAGCTTCGCCACCACGGCCCCCTCGTCGAGTACCCACACTGCGCCCACGGGCGGTTCGGTGACGCGTGCTGACTATCCGTTGGGCGAAAAGATACCCGGCTCCATCAAGGCCGCCACGGGCCGCGTGCTGGCCGATTTCACCTTCGATCAGGTGCTTTCGGGAGATCTCGCCGCCGAAGACTTCCGGATCGCCCCGGAAACCCTCGAGATGCAGGCTCAGGTGGCCGAATCTGTCGGGCGGAACACGCTGGCTCGCAACATGCGCCGGGCCGCCGAACTCATCAACGTGCCCGACGCTGAACTACTCGACATCTACAACGCGCTGCGGCCGTACCGTTCGACCAAGGCCGAGCTGCATGGCATTGCCGACCGGATCGAGTCGTCATACGGGTGCGCCGTCAACGCCGCGCTCATCCGCGAGGCAGCTGACGTGTACGAGCAGCGCGGCCGCCTCAAGGGCGACTAGAAGAGTGAGGGACGTCTCAGTGTCGCTGATCGCCGGCATCGACATCGGCAACGCCACCACCGAGGTGGCGCTCGCGGAACGCTCCGCGGACGCCACCAAGTTCCTGGCGTCGTCGATAGTGCCGACGACCGGCATCAAGGGGACACCCCACAACACCAAGGGAGTATTCCAAGCCCTCACCCAGGTGCTGGACCAGGCAGGTCGGTCGATGAGCGATCTCACCGTGATCCGGATCAACGAAGCGGCGCCGGTCATCGGGGATGTCGCCATGGAGACCATCTCCGAGACCATCATCACCGAATCGACGATGATCGGTCACAACCCGTCAACGCCAGGCGGGCTCGGCACCGGCGTCGGCCGGACCATCAACTTCACAGATCTCGGCTCCGCCCACGAGGCAACCGCCTACCTTGTCGTCGTCGACCGCAGCCATGGGTTCGACGAGATCGCCGCCCGGCTCAACCAGGTGGCCGATCAGTTGAAGATCACCGGCGCAATCCTGCAACGCGACGACGGCGTTCTGGTGCACAACCGGCTACGACGCAAGATCCCCATCGTCGATGAGGTGGCCCACATCGATAAGGTGCCCATCGGGATGCCGGCAGCCATCGAGGTCGCGGCGGCGGGGCGGATCATCGAGACCCTCTCCAACCCCTACGGCATCGCAACCCTGTTCGATCTGAATCCCGACGAGACCGCCACCGTGGTCCCGATGGCCCGATCCCTGGTCGGGAACCGTTCCGCAGTGGTCATCAAAACCCCGCTGGGCGATGTCACCGAACGCCGGATCCCTGCGGGACGGCTCCACTTCCTCGGGGAACGCTCCGCCGACGTCGATGTGGAACGCGGGGCCGAGGCCATCATGGCGACATCGGCGACAGTAGGCGAGATCCGCAACATCCGCGGCGAGCCGGGCACCAACGTCGGCGGAATGATGGAGAAGGTCCGTGTGGTGATGGGCCAGCTCACCGACCGCAGTCCCGCCGAGATCGAGGTGACCGACCTCCTGGCCGTGGACACCCAGGTGCCGCAGCGGGTCACCGGCGGCGTCGCGGGGGAGTTCTCCCCCGAGGCCGCTGTCGGGATCGCGGCAATGGTGCGCGCCGACCGGCTACAAATGCAGCAAATCGCCTCCGAGATGACAGCCCAATTCGGGGTGCGGGTCGAGGTGGGCGGCGTCGAAGCCGACATGGCAATCCGCGGGGCACTGACGACTCCCGGCACCTCAGTGCCCGTGGCCATCCTCGACATGGGGGCCGGCTCCACCGACGCTTCAGTGTTACGCGAGGCCGACGGCAAGGCCCGCTCGGTGCACCTTGCCGGGGCGGGAAATATGGTCACGCTCCTGATCCAATCCGAACTCGGTTTGGAGAGCTCGGAGGATGCAGAGAACATCAAGCGCTACCCGCTGGCACGCGTGGAGACCCTGTTTAACATCCGGCACGAGGACGGCGCCGTGGAGTTCTTCGACGAACCGCTGCCGCCCCACGTGTTTGCCCGTACCGTCGTGTTACATCCCTCCGGCTTGATGCCGCTGCCGCTTCGTCACCCTCTCGAAGTGATCCGCCAAGTTCGGATCCGCGCCAAGGAACGGGTGTTCGTTACCAACGCGCTGCGCGCCCTGGCTGCGGTCAGTCCCACCCAAGATGTCCGCGGTGTTGCGCATGTGGTGTTGGTCGGCGGTTCCGCGCTCGATTTCGAAATCCCGCAGCTGGTGACCAAGGCGCTGGCCGAATACCGCGTGGTGGCCGGACGAGCAAACATCCGAGGCGATCAGGGGCCGCGCAACGCCGTGGCGACCGGACTGGTCTTGTCGTGGGAGACGTCTCGATGAGTGAGCGCCCCACGATCAAACTCAGGGTCAACCATCGGATCCCTGCCGAGTCGATCCAGTTCATCCTGCTCGGCATGGAGGAGGAGGGGATCCCCAGCGAGGTCGCCCGCCACGACGACCTCAACCCCCTAGACCTGGCGCACGAGGCCAGCCTCGAATCCCGCCTCGGGGTAGGCATCGGCGTGAGCCTTGACTGGGTGGTCATCACCACAGACAAGCTGCCTGCCGAACGGCCCTACCTGGTGGGCAACCTCAACGCCAGCCCGGATGAGGACAGAGTAGCGGGCACCAACGCTGCCAGGCTCGTCAAACGGGTCCCGCTGCAGGTGGCAGCACCAGTGAAGGAGAAGTCATGAAACGTGCCCTCGGCACCATCGAGGTGATCGGGCTGACCGCCGCCATCGAAGCGGCGGACGTCGCGTGCAAATCGGCAGACGTTGATCTCGTCGGCTACGAGACCACCGAAGGCTTGGGAATGGTGACGGTCAAGATATTCGGGCAGGTTTCCGCGGTGCAGGCAGCCATCCAGGCCGCGAGCACCGCCGCCCGGGCAGTCTCACGCGTGGTTGCCTGCTCGGTCATCCCACGCCCGAGCGATGAGCTCGCCCCGATCGTCCTCAGCCCGGTGACCGTCGGCCCGAGACCTGCCGCCGATGAGAAGCCTCCGGCCCTCGAACTGCCCCTGGCGGAGGAGAAGCCCGCAGCCAAGGCCGCAACTGCGGCGCCAAAGCCAGCCACCGCCTCGCAACGGCGCCGTGCCGCTAAGCCCACCAAGACAACTCGGCCAGAACCGGCCAAGAAATCGGCACCAGCCAAGGAATCTAGGAAGGACAACAATGAGTGATGCACTAGGAATGATCGAGACAAAGGGATACATCGGTGCCGTCGAGGCCGCCGACGCCATGGTCAAGGCCGCCAATGTCAGCCTGCTCGGCTACCAGAAGGTAGGCGCAGGGCTGGTTACCGTGCTCGTACAGGGCGACGTCGGAGCGGTCAAGGCGGCAGTG
>JBKEBG010000071.1:0-21327 GCA_047972985.1 Arachnia sp. | reverse complement strand
TTACTCGGCGGGTAGCCAGCGGATGGAGCGGGCCATCGGCGACATCGAGGCCGAGCTCGCCGAGCGCCTAGCCGAGCTGGAGGCGGGCGGGAAGCTGCTGGAGGCGCAGCGGCTGCGGATGCGCACCAGCTACGACATCGAGATGATGCGCCAGATCGGAACGTGCTCGGGCATTGAGAACTACTCGCGCCATATCGACGGCCGCGTCGCAGGCTCAGCCCCATCGTGCCTGCTCGATTACTTCCCCGAAGATTTCCTGCTCGTGGTGGACGAGTCGCACGTGACGATCCCGCAGATCGGCGGCATGTATGAAGGCGATGCGTCACGGAAGCGGACATTGGTCGATCATGGGTTCCGGCTGCCCAGCGCGCTGGACAACCGCCCGCTTCGCTTCGATGAGTTCGTCACCCGGATCGGGCAGAGCGTGTACCTATCGGCCACCCCCGGCCCCTACGAGGTGGAGCGGAGCTCGGGTGTGGTGCAGCAGATCATCCGCCCCACCGGGCTGGTTGACCCAGAGATCGTGCTCAAACCCACCAAGGGACAAATCGACGATCTGCTGGGGGAAATCAACCAGCGCTCCGCACGCAACGAGCGCGTCCTGGTCACCACATTGACCAAGAAAATGGCCGAAGACCTCACCGATTATCTCATGGAGTCCGGGGTACGCACCCGGTACCTGCACTCCGAGGTAGATACTCTGCGGCGCATCGAGTTGCTCCGCGAACTGCGGCTCGGGGAATACGACGTGCTGGTCGGCATCAATCTGCTGCGCGAGGGCCTTGACCTGCCCGAGGTCTCATTGGTGGCGATCCTGGACGCCGACAAGGAGGGCTTCCTGCGATCCGAGCGCTCCTTGATCCAAACAATCGGCCGGGCCGCGCGAAACGTCGCCGGACAGGTCCACATGTACGCCGACACCATCACCCCGTCGATGGCTGCGGCCGTCGACGAGACCAACCGCCGCCGAGAGCTGCAGGTGGCCTACAACACCGCGCACGGCGTGGACCCACAGCCCCTACGCAAGCGTATCTCGGATCTCAATGATGTGGTGCATGCCGAGGACGCCGACACCAAGCGGCTCATGGATGAGTACCGCAACAGCGATGGCCGCTCCAGCGGCACCCGGCGGGCCTCGGTTCCGGTCGATGAACTGAGTTCCCTCATCGATGGCCTGACGAGCCAGATGCACCAAGCCGCCGCGGCGCTGCAATTTGAGGTCGCGGCCCGCCATCGCGACGAGATAGCCGATCTGAAAAAGGAACTGCGTCAGATGATCGAGGCGACGAAGTAGTCAGCGGGTCAGCTGCCGCCATAGCCACCCAACCTGGGTCAGGGTGCGTTCCCGATCGCCCGAGTTATCGATGACCACATCGGCCACCTCCAGGCGGGAGCGGCGGCTGGCCTGGGCGTTGACTCGCGCCAAGGCCTCAGCGTAGGAGCCGCCGTTGCGGGCCACCAGCCGCTCCAGCTGCAGCGTCTCCGGGAGATCGACGACGACGACAAGATCGAAGTCATCGGCCTGGCCGGTCTCCACCAGCAGGGGGATGACCACCACTACCACCCGAGCCGGCCTGGCCTCCCGCTCACGCTGCCTCACCCGTTCCCGGATCCGCGGATGCACGATCGCATTGAGATCGGCGCGGGCGTCAGCGTCGGCGAAAACTATGCTCCCCAGCCGCGCCCTGTCGAGTTCGCCGGTGCTGAGCACAATGTCGCCGCCGAACCGTTCGACGATGCGGCGCAATCCTTCGGTGCCCGGCTGGACCACCTCACGGGCCAGCACGTCGGTGTCGATCACGAAGGCCCCCAGGCGGGCCAGTTCGTCGGCCACCAGTGTCTTGCCCGACGCAATGCCCCCGGTAAGTCCGACCCGTGTCACGGGCCGCATGCTACCTCACACAACAGTCGTGCCCCCTCGCCTGAGGACGAAGGGGCACGACTACTACTGTGTGGTTGCGATCAGCTGGCGCCGCCGCCGGAGAGCTTCTCCCGCAGCGCCTGCAGTGCCTCATCCGAAGCCAGCGAACTGTCGCCGGTGGACTCGTAAACGTAGCCAGTGCCAGCGGCGACGGCGGCATCGCGGTCCGCGGAGTCGGCGTCGGCAACCTGCTTCTTGTGAGCTTCCCAACGGGCCTGAGCCTCGGCGTACTGGGCTTCCCAGGCGGCGCGCTGCTCGTCGTAGCCTTCCTTCCACTCGTTGGTGTCAGGATCGAAGCCCTCAGGGTAGATGTAATTGCCCTGATCGTCGTAGCTGGCTGTCATGCCGTACAGCGAAGGATCGAACTCCTCGGCCGCGACGTCGACGCCCTCGTTTGCCTGCTTCAGCGAAAGCGATACGCGGCGACGCTCAAGGTCGATGTCGATGACCTTGACAATGACCTCGTCGCCGACGCTGACGACCTGCTCGGGGATCTCCACGTGGCGCTCGGCCAGCTCGGAGACGTGGACCAGCCCCTCGATGCCCTCACCGACCCGCACGAACGCGCCGAAGGGCACCAGCTTGGTGACCTTGCCAGGCACGATCTGTCCGATCTGATGCAGCCGGGCGAAGGTCTGCCACGGATCTTCCTGCGTAGCCTTCAGCGATAGCGACACGCGTTCGCGATCGAGATCGACCTCCAGCACCTCGACGGTGACGGGCATGCCGACCTCGACGACCTCGTTGGGGTGATCAATGTGCTTCCAGCTGAGCTCGGAGACGTGCACCAGGCCATCCACGCCGCCAAGGTCGACGAACGCACCGAAGTTGACAATGCTGGACACAACGCCCTTGCGGATCTGCCCCTTGGCCAGCTGCGTGAGGAACGTCTGACGTACCTCGGACTGGGTCTGCTCCAGCCACGCCCGGCGCGAGAGGACCACATTGTTGCGGTTCTTGTCGAGCTCAATGATCTTGGCTTCGAGTTCCATGCCGACGTAAGGCTGCAGGTCGCGCACGCGGCGCATCTCCACCAGCGACGCAGGCAAGAAGCCCCGAAGGCCGATATCGACGATGAGCCCGCCCTTGACGACCTCGATGACGGAACCCGAAACGATGCCGTCCTCTTCCTTGATCTTCTCGATCGCGCCCCAGGCACGCTCGTACTGAGCGCGCTTCTTGGACAAGATCAGGCGCCCCTCCTTGTCCTCCTTCTGCTGCACGAGAGCTTCGATCTCGTCGCCGACGCTGACGACCTCGTTGGGATCAACGTCGTGCTTGATGGATAGTTCCTTGGAAGGAATGACGCCTTCGGTCTTGTAACCGATGTCGAGCAGGACTTCGTCCCGGTCAACTTTGACGACGGTGCCGGAGACGATGTCTCCGTCGTTGAAGTACTTGATGGTGGCGTCAACCGCGGCCAGGAAGGCCTCCGGGGTGCCGTAATCGTCGACTGTGACAGCCGATCCCTCAGGAGAGGAGGTCATATAGTGGGCTTTCGGATATGGACTATGGGCAGCGCCACGGCTTTGCCAAGGTTGACATGCCGACCCCACTCGGTCCGAGGGCGGGCAGCCATAACGCCGTCCAAGCCTAACTGCGGCCCGAAGTCACGGTCAAACGCGCATGTCGGTAAATGTTCGCTTTGGACGTGGCCCCTCGCCAGCCTAGGCTGTGAGGCGTGAGCACCCCGTCAGATTCGGAGCCGTTGGACGGCACCGCACCATCATCATCCTCGCGCCGACGACTCATCGTCGTGGCTGGCGCGATTGTCCTTCTCGCCGCGTTTGTGACCTACTTGGTCTTCCGGCCCAGCGATGTCAACGTCTCGCCCAGCCTGTCGCCATCCGCGTCGACCTCTCAGGCCTCGGTCAGCCCGTCGCAGAGCACAGTCCCCAGCACGTCGGCGTCCCCGTCGCCCTCCAGCGAGGACGGCTGCCAGGCACCCTCCGGCGAAGGCTTCGTGCCCAATCGGTTCGTGCTGGACAACCCTGCCGCCGATGAAGAGGTGATGTCCCTGGGCCTAGACGAAAACAACGCCATCGCCGCTCCCCCGAAGAACCTTCCCCGCACCGCGTCGTGGTGGAACCAGGGCCCCAAGGCCGGCTCCGATAAGGGCAAGGTGGTTCTCAGTATCCACACCTACCGCACCGGCGACGCTCTGGGCAACGAGATGTACACCGACGAGGGTCCGCAACTCCAGCCCGGTGACCGCATCACGCTGTACGGCGAGAACGGAGAGAAGGCCTGCTACGAGTTCGTCGAGGCCGTCAAGGTCTGGGAGAACGAGTACGACCCGGATTCCACTGTCATGGTGGACCACGACGGCGATCCCATGGTCGCGATCATCATCTGCTGGGACTTCAAGGCAGACACCGAGAACTGGGATTCGCGCATCTTCTTCTACTTCACCCCGGTCACCGACTAAACCGAGCCCAGCCGACCCACGCCCACGTTGAGGCCCCCGCACCCGGTGCGGGGGCCTCACTCATGCTGAGCCCGCGAGTCGCAGGTCAGCTACACGCATCGACCGCGCTGACCGTCGGCCCTAGTGAGCGGCGGTGAACCAGCTGTCGCCTACGCCGATGGATACCTCGAGCGGCACATCGAGCTCCATGGCGTGCCCCATGCGCTGCGCCACGAGGTCGCGCACCTGGTCTTCTTCCCCCGGGGCGATCTCCACGACAAGCTCGTCATGGACCTGCAGCAAGATCCGGCTGGTCAGGCCGGCCTGACCAAGCCCCTCTTCCACGCTGATCATGGCGAGCTTCATGACATCGGCGGCTGAGCCCTGGATCGGCGAGTTCAAAGCCGCCCTTTCCGCCATCTCACGGCGGTGCCGATTGCTGGAGGTCAGATCGGGCAGGTAGCGCCGCCGCCCCAGCAGGGTCGTGGTGTAGCCAAGCTTGCGGGCCTGAGCCACCACATCGGCGAGATAGTCGCGGACTCCCCCCACCCGCTCGAAGTAGTCATCCATGAGCGCACGGGCCTCAGCGACCGAGATCCGCAGCTGATTCGATAGCCCGAAGGCGCTGAGCCCGTAGGCCAGGCCGTAGTTCATCGCCTTGATCTTTGCCCGCATTTCGCCGGTGACCTCCCCCGCTGGAACCGAGAAGACAGTCGCGGCCATCTCGCCGTGGAAGTCCCTGCCGGAGCGAAAGGCCTCCACGAGGCGCTCATCGCCACTTGCGTGGGCCATCAACCGCATCTCGATCTGCGAATAGTCCGCCGACATCAGCGACTCGAATCCGGCTCCAGGGACGAACGCCGAACGGATCTGACGCCCGAGTGAGGTACGGATGGGGATGTTTTGAAGGTTGGGGTCGACGGAGCTGAGCCGACCGGTGGCGGCGATCGTCTGCATGTAAGTGGTGTGGATTCTGCCGTCGAGTTGCACCGCGGCCAGCAGCCCATCGACTGTCTGGCGGAGGCGAATGGCGTCTCGGTGGGCCAGCAGATACCCGAGAAACGGATGCTCGGTCTTGGTGAAAAGTGATTCCAGCGCATCAGCATCAGTGGTGTAGCCCGACTTGGTGCGGCGGGTCTTGGGCATCTGGAGTTCCTCGAACAGCACGCTCTGGAGCTGCTTGGGGGACCCGAGGTTCACCTCATGACCGATCACTGCGTAGGCGTCGGCCTCGGCGGCGGCAACGGCCTTGTCGAAGTCGGCCCGCAGCGAGTCCAACCGCCCCAGATCGACCGCGACACCGACGCGTTCGGCTGCGGCGAGGATGCCCTGCAGTGGGAGCTCAAGCTCGGTTAGCAGGTCCTGGAGGCCGCGCTCGGCCAGGTCGGCGTCGAGGGCCTGCGCCAGGTCCCCCACCGCGACAGCATGGCGCATCGAGTCCTCGGCCGCCCCGGCGCCCTCGTCGAAATCCAGGGCGAGCTGCTCCCCCGCCTGATCAGCTGTCCCGCTTGCCAGGTCACGCTTAAGATGGCGCAAGACAAGGTCAGCGAGGTCGTAGGTGCGCTGATCGGGACGCAGTAAGTAGGCCGCCAGCAGGGTGTCGCTGCTGACGCCACGCAGGTCCCACCCGCGTGCCCACGCCGCGAGGATGGCCGGCTTGGCGTCGTGGATTGTCTTGCCTATCGACGGGTCGGCAAGCCAGGCGGCGAGCGCGGCATCGTCCTCGACCGTGCCGGTGGCGGGATCGATGAAGGCTGCCGTACCCCCGGCACCGGCAATGGCGATGCCGTGGATGTCTCCGGTCCCGGCACCGAAGCTGCCCACGACCTGGAGGCTCGCCTGCTCCTTGGCGTTCTCGGCCAGCCACCAAGCGACCTCCCCCGGCTCCAGCCTGCGTCCGTCGACGTCGACTCCCCCAGTCGCGACGTCGGGCTCGGCACCCGATATCTCCAGGAGCCGCTCGCGCAGCACCCGGAACTCAAGCGCGTCGAAGAGGGTGTGGACGCGGTTGCGGTCCCAATCGCGGCGTTGCGTGTCGGTGACCCGCAACGGAAGGTCGAGATCGGTGACCAGGGCGTTGAGCCGCCGGTTGCGACGCACACCGTCCAGGTGGGTGCGCAGCGACTCGCCCGCCTTGCCCGGCACCTGCTCGGCCCTGGCCAGCAGGTTGTCCAGTCCCTCGTAGTTGGTGAGCCACTTCGCGGCGGTCTTCGGGCCGACGCCGGGTACGCCGGGCAGGTTGTCGCTGGTCTCGCCGACCAGTGCGGCCAACTCCGGGTACCGCGCGGGTGGCACGAGGTATTTCTCGACGACGGCCTGAGGGGTCATCCGCGCGAGGTCCGAGACCCCCTTGCGGGGATAGAGCACCGTGACGCGATCGGAGACCAGCTGCAATGCGTCGCGGTCTCCCGAGCAGATGTAGGTGTCGTATCCTACCGCTGCGGCCTGGGTGGCCAACGTGGCGATGATGTCGTCGGCCTCGTACCCTTCGAGGTCGATGTGGTCGATGTGGAGTGCGTCCAGGACCTCCTTGATGAGGTCGACCTGACCTATGAACTCCTCGGGGGACTTGGACCGGTTCGCCTTGTACTCCGGGTAGGACTCGGTGCGAAATGACTGCCGGGACCGGTCGAAGGCCACCGCGACGTGTGTGGGTGCCTCGTCGCGCAGCACGTTGATCAGCATCGAGGTGAACCCGAACACCGCGTTTGTGTGCTGGCCTGTCTGGGTGGCGAAGTTCTCCATGGGCAGCGCGAAGAAGGCTCGATATGCCACTGAGTGGCCGTCGATGAGGAGGAGTCGTGGCATGGTCACCGCAACGACTCTAGCCGCACCGGGCCGGGCACGGTTGCCGCCGCGGTGCGTGGCGGGGCACAGTAACCGCATGACGCCAGCACAGCTCCCGCAGTGGTATCTCGACGCGCCCCATGGCTTGGATCATCGGTTGGGGCTCGTGGTTTCGGAACTGACGGCGCAGCGGGTCGTCGGGAGCCTTCCGGTGGCGGGAAACACTCAACCGTTCGGGCTCTTCCATGGCGGGGCTTCGGCCACGCTGATCGAGGCGCTGGGCTCGCTGGGCGCACTGGCCCACGCCTACCCCGAGCGGGTCGCGGTGGGGGTGGATCTCAACGTCACGCACCTCGCCCCCGCCCGCGAGGGACGGGTGACCGGCGTCGCCACTGCGGTGCGCCTGGGCGGGCGAACAGCCGTGTACCAGGTGCAGCTGTGTGACGATGACGCGCAGGTGACGGCGGTGGGGCGGCTGACGTGTCAGCTCATCGCCCCGCCGCAGGCTACTTCTTCCGGTGGTTGATGACCCCCTCGGCGACGTCGCGCATCGACTTTCGTAGATCCATGGCGGTCTTCTGGATCCAGCGGAACGCCTCCGGCTCGGTCAGACCCAGACCCTCTTGGAGCATTCCCTTGGCCTGATCAATGATCTTGCGCGACTCGAGTCGCTCCTCAAGCGAGGCAAGCTCGTCCTCGATTGCTTGGATCTCGGCGAAACGGGCCACGGCTATCTCGATCGCCGGGATCACGTCCGAAGCGTCGAATGGCTTCACAACGTAGGCCATGGCCCCGGCGTCCCTGGCCCGCTCCACGAGGTCACGCTGGCTGAAGGCGGTGAGCATGACGATGGGGGCGATGCGTTCCTCCGCGATGGTCTCGGCGGCGGAGATACCGTCCATCTTGGGCATCTTGACGTCCATGATGACGAGATCGGGCTTGAGCTCGCGGGCAAGCTTGACGGCCTCCTCGCCGTCAGCGGCCTCGCCGACGACGGTGTAGCCCTCCTCACGAAGCAGCTCCACCAGATCGAGCCGGATGAGCGCTTCGTCCTCCGCGACAAGAACCTCGGGTGATGCCATGGTGGTGCCTCTATTCCTCGCTGATCGGCGTTGCCCATTCATCTTAGCGGTCCGAGAATGGTGAATCGATTGCCGAGCCCAACTGTGAGCCGGACGGCGCGCTGTGGCACAATGGGCGGGCTCGCCCGGGTGGCGGAATGGCATACGCGGACGGCTCAAACCCGTCTGGCCGCAAGGCCGTAGGGGTTCGACTCCCCTCCCGGGCACACAACACAAAACTCGCCGCTCGCGATCCGCGGGCGGCGAGTTTTGCTGGCTCAGGTGTGCTTACTCGATGCGATCCTTCACCCGGTGCACGCGCAGGTTGTTTGTCTTGCCAGGCACACCCATCGGGGATCCGGACAAGATCACGATGCGTTCGCCGACATTGATCATGTTGCGCTCACGCAGCAGCGCATCCACGGTGTCAACCATGTCCTCCTGCAGGTCGAAGGTGGGTGTGAGGAGCGTGTCCACTCCCCAGCACACGGACATGATGCGCTGCGTGCTGTGCTCGGGGGAAAACACCAGCAGCGGCACGTTGGGCCGCAGCCGGGCCAAACGCCGCGCTGTGTCGCCTGACTTGGTGAAGGCCGCGAGGTACCGGGCGCCGACCCGGTCGGCCACCTCGACGGCGGCCTTGGCGAGCACGCCGCCGGTGGTGTGAGGATCCCAATCGATCACGTTGATCTGGGAGTGCCCCACGGTCTCGGTGGACTCGACGATACGAGCCATGGTCTCCACCGTCTTGACGGGGTACTCACCGACCGAAGTCTCACCGGAGAGCATGACTGCATCGGCGCCGTCCAGGACCGCGTTGGCCACGTCGGAGGCCTCTGCGCGGGTCGGGCGGGGCGCGCTGATCATCGATTCAAGCATCTGGGTAGCGACGATGACCGGCTTGGCCCACTTGCGGGCGGCGCGGACGATCCGCTTTTGAACCAGCGGGACCACTTCGAGCGGAAGCTCCACACCGAGGTCGCCTCGAGCGACCATGAAACCGTCGAAGGCATCGATGATCGCCTGCAGGTTGTCGATGGCCTGCGGCTTCTCAAGCTTCGCGATCACCGGGAGGTGCCTGCCCTCTTCGTCCATGATCTCGTGCACCCGGTTGATGTCGTCGCCCGAGCGGACGAAGGACAAGGCGATCATGTCGATATCGGTGTTGAGGGCCCACCGGAGGTCGGCCTCGTCCTTTTCGCTGAGCGCGGGAACCGAGACCGCGACACCGGGCAGGTTGATGCCCTTGTTGTTTGACACCTCACCGGGAACCGTCACCTCGCACACCACATCGGTGTCAGTGACCTCAATCGCGCGAAGGCCAACCTTGCCGTCGTCGATGAGGATCTGGTCCCCTGGGTTCACGTCGCCGGGGAGTCCCTTATAGGTCGTGGAGCAACGCTCCGCAGTCCCCTGGAGATCATCGGTGGTGATCGTGAACCGCACGCCCCTGGCGAGGAAATGCTTCTGGTTGTCGGCGAACCTTCCGAGGCGGATCTTGGGCCCCTGCAAATCGGCGAACACGCCAATATTGGTGCCTGTCTCCTCGGCCGCCTCACGCACGGCCACCAGCCGACGGGCATGGTCCTCGTAATCGCCGTGGCTCATGTTGAAGCGGGCGACGTTCATGCCCGCCTGGATGAGTTGGACAAGTTGCTCTTTGGTCTCGGAAACCGGACCCAACGTACATACGATCTTCGCTTTGCGCACGGGTACACCCTAGCGGGTGCCAACCCTGGACCGACTACTGACGCCTCACGGTGTCGAGGGCGGCCACCAGATCCTCTGGGTAGGCCGAGCCGAACTCGGCCAGCTTCTGCGTACCGGGATGCCGGAACCCGAGCGCAACCGCGTGTAGCCATTGCCGCCGTAGGCCGAGCCGCTCGGCCAAAGCCGGGTCGGCGCCGTACAGCGGATCGCCGCAGCACGGGTGACCGATTGCGGCGGCGTGAACCCGGATCTGGTGAGTTCTTCCCGTCTCGAGACCTATCTGCAGCAGGGTTCCCGCCCGGTGGGCCTCCAGCGTGTCATAGTGCGTGACGGCGTGGCGGCCATCTGCGGTGACCGCCATCTTCCATTCGTGACCGGGATGCCTCCCGATGGGGGCCTCGATGGTTCCGGTGAACGGATCCGGGTGGCCCTGCACGAGCGCGTGATAGGTCTTGGATACCTCCCGATCCCGAAATGCCTGTTTGAGCAGACTGTAGGCCCGCTCCGACTTCGCCACCACCATCAACCCGCTGGTACCGACGTCGAGGCGTTGGACCACGCCCTGGCGTTCGGGGGCGCCCGAGGTGGCGATCGCCACGCCCGCCGCGGCGAGGTGCTCCGTCACCGACGGGCCGTCCCAGCCGAGGCTCGGATGCGCCGCGACCCCCGCCGGCTTATCCACCACGACGAGGTCGTGGTCTTCGTGCACGATTTCCAGTGACTCGGCGAGTCGGGGATGCACCGGGGCCGTCACGGGCCGCGGTTGCTCCGCGAACTCAACAAGTTCCCCGCCGGCGACCCTGGTGGAGGCTTTGGTGACCACTACCCCTGCCAGGGTGAGGCCGCCGCGGTCAATCAGATCGTCCACCCGGCTCCTGCTGTAGCCGGAGATCCGGGCCGCGACTGTGTCGATGCGTTGGCCCGCCAGATCCGGCGGTACCAGGAACACGCTCATTTCGGGGATCGCCAGCTCATCACGATGATCAGCGCGGCAGCTGAGACCACGCAGATGTCGGCGACGTTGAAGATCGCGAAGTAGGGAACCTGAATGAAATCGATCACGTGGCCCATGAGCGGGGAGGGCTCGCGGAAAATCCGGTCATAGAGGTTGCCTGCGATGCCCCCCAGCAGTAGCCCTACGGCTACAGCATGTGGGACCCGTGAGACCCGGGGCAGCGCGAAGCCCACAACGCCCACGAGGGCGAGAATCGCAAAGATCGACAGTCCCCGGGTGAAGCTGGTGCCGAGGCTGAACGCGGCGCCAGGATTGCGCACGAGGGTGAACTGCACGAAGGGCCCCAGCACGTGGATGGAGTCACCGGGCAGCAGGCGTGCTACCGCGAGGTGTTTGGTGGCTTGGTCGATGCCGAACCCGACGAGCGCGATCCCGATCGCGAGCCAGCGCAGGGCTGCCACGGACCTGCTCAGCGTCGTTCCTCTCGCTGCTTACATGACACGCACAGCGTGGCCCGGGGGAAGACCTGAAGCCGCCCCTTCCCGATGGCCTCGCCGCATACTTCGCAGCGCCCGTATTCACCCTTGTCGAAGAGCCGCAATGCCTGCCTCACCTGCTCGGCCATTTCCCGGGCGTTGTGGGCCAGGGACAGCTCTTGGTCGCGCTCGAAGTTGCTGGAACCGACGTCTGCCGGATCCCGCCCGGCACCGTCGGTTCCACCACGCATCAGGTCGCCGAGTTCCTCGTTCGTGAGGTCGATCTTGCGTTCGATGCGAATCAGCTCGTCTGCCAGTTCCTCGCGTTGCTCAGCGATCTCCTCGGGTGTCCAAGGGGATTCGCCATCGAGCGCCGGAAGCTCCGGCAACTCGGGTGTTTTGGGTGTCTTCTTTGGTGCCATCATCGTTTCTCTCGCGAATTGTCAGGCAGAGAATACACCCCAGGGAGGCTACTACCGGCTCGCTAGGTCGCGGACGAGAGATTGATGAATCAGCCGTTGTCCGAGGCGAGCGCATCGAGCCGCGGCGTGGCAGATGCTGCGGGGTTTGACAGGTGCGGTGCGTCACCGGGTTCCAGGTTGCCTTCGTCCAGGGCTCCCAGCTGCCGGGAGATGAACCCGTGCAGGTTACTCCGGTAGGCGCCCTCGAAGTCCCGGAGCTTGGTCACGGTCTGGCTCAACGAGGCGTGTTCCCGCTCAAGCCCGGCGAACAGCTCGGCCCGGCGCTCGTCGGCCTCGACCTTGACGTGGTCGGCGCGCTCCTGCGCCTCGCGGCGCAGCTGCTCAGCATTGACCCGGGCTTCCGATTCGACCCGGTCTGCTTTGGTGCGGGCGTCCGTGGTGATCTCGAAGGCCTGCTGCCTGGCCTCGCCGAGCTTGCGCTGGGCTTCTGACTCGGTTTCCTCAAGGAGGCGCTCGGCCCGCTCGGTGGCCAACTCCAGCAGCCTGGTCGCGGCTGAACTGGCTTCCGATGTGGTGCTCACGGTGAGCTGCTCGCCCGTGGCGGCCGTCTGGGTGACGCGGGTGGTCTGCGCCTGATCCAACTCTGTGCGGAGCCGATCGAGCTCGGCGCGCAGCTGATCGTTCTGACCGGCCAACTGGGCCACGCGATCGTCGTCGCTGGCGTTCGACAGGGCCTGGTTGAGTCGCTCCACCTCGGCCGAGGCCCGGGACAGTTCGTGGTCCTTGGCCGCAAGCTGCTGGCCCCTGACCGAGAGCTGCTGGTCCTTGGCAGCCAACGCGCGGTCCTTCTCGGCCAGCTGTTCGTTCTTGGCAGCCAACTCCTGCGGATCGGCACCGCTATGGCCGTTGTCGCTACCCCGCGACGCTTCGGCCTCGCGACGCAGCAGGTCACGTTCCTTTTCGAACTGATCGAAGGCCAACTCCACCTTGTCGATGAAGGTGTCGACGTCCCCAACCTCGTACCCGGCTTGGCCCCTGCGGGCCATCCGGAACCGGACTCGGCGGACCTCATCAAGCGTCAGACTCATCTCATGCTCCATCGTGGACGTGGGTTGGGCGTTGGCCCAACTTCTCTTTAAAGTACTCTAGCCGCGGCAGGCTCATCCGGGAACTGACGCCCTCAACGACTGGTCTAGCTTCCATGGGGCTAGCTCTGGTTGAAGAACCCGCCGGAGACCAATCGCTCCTTGTCCTGGGGACCTACCACCAGGTTTTCCGGGCACAGCAAAAACACCTGACTTGAGACTCGCTCGATGTTGCCGCGGAGCCCGAAGATCAGGCCGGCCGCGAAATCAACCAGGCGCTTGTCTTCGCCCGACTCCATGTCGGACAGGTTCATGATGACCGGCACCCCATCGCGGAAGTTCTCGCCGATGGCGCGCGCCTCGTTGTAGGACCGGGGACGTACGCTGATGATCCGACTCAAGTCTGCCTGCTCTGGTTCGGGAACCTGGCGAGGCCGGCTCGGGAGTTTTGAGACCCGACTAGGCTCGGGATCGGCATCCACATACACCTCGTCGGTTAATTCGGCGGAGGGCTCCTCCTCGTAGTAGCGCCCGTCCTCGACCAAGCCCATCCACTCGGCCAGCTTCCGTACGCCCACTGATCGACCTCCTGTTTGCGTGTCAATTCACAGTAGCGGGCTGATTGCGGCTAGCTGCGACGCCACACCACGACACGCCGGGAGAGTCGGGTCACTTCATGAAGTCGGGTACATCCAATTCGTCGTCATCATCCGGGCGCAGCGCAGCACGGCTGGGGAACTCGGGCCGACTCGTCGGCATCGGGGGTGCCTGGGGCGGCGCGGGCCGGGTCTCGGCGCTGGGGCGGGCCACCGCACGCGAGGCCTCGGGACGTGCCTGGCGCTTTTGTGGGGCGCCACCGTCGAAACCGGCGGCGATGACGGTGACACGCACCTCGTCGCCCAAGGCGTCGTCGATGACTGTGCCGAAAATGATGTTTGCCTCGTCGTGCGCAGCTTCCTCGATCAGCTCAGCGGCCGCCGAGACCTCGAACAGGCCGAGGTCGCTGCCGCCGGCGATGGACAGCAGCACCCCATGGGCGCCGTCGATACTCGCCTCAAGCAGCGGTGAGCTGATGGCCATTTCGGCCGCTGCGCGCGCCCGGTCCTCACCGCGCGCCGATCCGATCCCCATCAACGCCGATCCGGCCTGCGACATGATGGACTTCACGTCCGCGAAGTCGAGGTTGATCAGGCCCGGTGTGGTGATGAGGTCGGTGATCCCTGACACACCCTGCATCAGAACCTGATCGGCCTGTTTGAAAGCGTCGAGGATCGCGACCTGATGATCGGTCATCTGCAGCAGTTTGTCGTTCGGGATGACTATCAAGGTGTCGACTTCTTCACGCAGGGCTTCGATGCCACTTTCGGCCTGCGAAGAGCGCCGCCGACCCTCGAAGGCAAATGGGCGCGTGACCACGCCGATGGTCAGGGCTCCGAGCGAGCGGGCGATCTTCGCGACGATGGGTGCACCGCCGGTTCCGGTACCACCGCCTTCGCCTGCGGTGACGAAGACCATGTCGGCCCCCTTGAGCGCCTCCTCGACCTCGTCAGCGTGATCCTCGGCGGCCTGCCGTCCCTTGTACGGGTCGGCGCCGGCGCCGAGCCCCCGGGTGAGCTCTCGCCCGATATCGAGTTTGACGTCAGCATCGCTCATCAGGAGCGCCTGGGCGTCGGTGTTGATGGCGATGAACTCAACGCCGCGCAAGCCTGATTCGATCATGCGGTTGACAGCGTTGACGCCGCCACCACCGACCCCGACAACCTTGATTACCGCGAGGTAGTTCTGAGATGCGCTTGCCATACCTGCCTACTTGCTCGACTTCGCCGCCCCGGCCTGCCTTTGCAGGCTAGGGTTCTGAACGGATCTGCGTCCACACCCCCCGCCCGAACGCGGCAGATTCACCTCAAGTAGTACTTCAGGGTTAGGCCTGAGCCGCCAGCCTACTTGGTGGTCGGGTAACTAGGTGCAGACACGTCGTATACCGAGGCATCGACGCTCAGGAGCTTTTCCAGCACGGCGGCCTTGAGTTCGGAATCGTCTGCGCTGCCCCACACCGCGAGGTCACCATCGTCGAGTTTCAACTCGATCTTGTCGACCGCGACAGCCTCAATCGATACGAGCCGTTGCCGCACAGCTTCGGGAAGGTACCGGACGACTGTCGCGACGTCGGCGAGCAGCCGCTGATCGGTGCCCGAGGTCGTGGCGATGGGCACCTCGGAGGCGGCCTCGGCCGTGTGGTGGAAGATCACCCCTTCGGCGTCGACCCATTGATACCCGTCGTCGCTGGTCCGGGAATATGACACTGTGCGTTCGGTCACGGCTATCGCCACGGCGTCGGGGAACTCCCGCGTGACGCTCACCGCCGATACAGCGTCGAGCGAGGCGACCCTGGCTGCTATCTGATCGGGATCGATCGATGCGAGCGGCGTGCCGAGGGGAACCTCGGCCGCTGCGGTTACCTCTTCGAGACTCAGCAGCCTGGTCCCCGAGACATCGACCCGATCCACCACAAACACCGAGGAGAACCACAGCAGGTAGATCGCCACCGCGGCCAGCACGGCGAACAGGGCGCCGCCGACCACCAGGACGATGCGACGCCTGGCCGACGAACGGCGCCGGCGGCGAAGCGCCCGGCCGAAGTCCTCCGGCGCACTCACAACCGGGCGGCCTCGGGGCGCTTGGCCAGGATCTCGGCCAGCAGTGGACCGACAATAGTGACGTCGCCGCAACCGAGGGTGATGATGAGGTCACCGGGCTGGGCGATCTGGTTCAGGGCATCGGGCAGGTCGAACTTCTCCTCGACGTAGTGCACCTCGCGCACCCCGTGGGCCTTGGCGGCGTCCACGACCAGTTGACCGGAGACCCCGGGCATCGGATCCTCCCGCGCCCCGTCGACGTCGTTGATGACAGCGATGTCGGCCAGGGTCAGTACTTCACCGAACTCGTCGGAGAAATCTGCGGTGCGGCTGTAAAGGTGCGGCTGGAAGCAGGCGATCAGCCGCCCCGACAGCCCGGTCGCCTCGTTGCCTGCCTCGGTGGCGCGGCGGGCCGCGGTCAGCGCGGCCCTAATCTCGGTAGGCAGGTGGGCATAGTCGTCGTAGACCCGAATCCCGGCGGTGTTGGTGATGAGCTGAAAGCGCCGCAGGGTCCCCTCGAAACGAGCCAGCGCCGCCACGCACTCGTCATGGGTGAGCCCAAGGCACCGCCCGACGGCGTAAGCTGCGGCGGCGTTTGCGAGGTTGTGGTTACCGGGGATCTGCAACTCGATACGGCCGGAGTCGTCGCCGTAGGTGATGGTTGCTTCGACGCCGAACGGCCGGGAGGTGACGTCGCTGATCCGCACATCCGCGTCGGCCGATTCACCGTAGCCAATGATGTGGCGCGCCTGGGAATCAAGGTCCTCGGCGACCGACCTTGAACCGGGATCGTCCACGTTGATCACGACGTGTTCGACCGAGTCTCGGGCGGCGAAGGCCCGGAAACCATCGGCGTAGGCCTCGGGGGTGCCCCAGTTGACCAGGTGATCGGCCTCCACATTCGTGATGACGGCGATGTTCGTCGGGTACTGCAGGAACGAGCCATCCGACTCGTCGGCCTCCACGACGAAGGCGTCTCCCTCACCCCACGCCGAGCTGACCCCGGTCGTCGATAGCGGCCCGCCGATGACGTAGCTGGGCTGGCGTCCCGCCTCGGCCAGCATCACCGCGGTCATCGCAGTGGTGGTGGTCTTGCCGTGGGTTCCTGCGACAGCGATCCCCGTCTTGCCCATCATCAACGCAGCCAGCGCCGCCGAGCGGTGCCAGACCCGAAGCCCGCGCCGCCTGGCCTCCGCCAATTCGACATTATCGGCCCTGATGGCCGAGGAAATCACAACAGCGGCGGCGTCGCCCACCTGGCTCGCGTGGTGACCGACGTACACCTTGACCCCGGCCCGCCGCAGCGAGCGCAGCGTGGTGGAGTCGCTGCGGTCCGACCCCGATGTGGGGATGCCCAGTTCCGCGTACAGCCGGGCCACTCCACTCATGCCTGATCCCCCCACCGCGATGAAGTGGACCGGCCCGACCTGGGCCGCGGGAATGACGTCGACAGGATTGTAAATCACGGTGCCTTCTTCTCTAGGGCGACGTCGGTCACGGCACGCGCCAACGTGTCCGCCGCGTCGGCAGGATAGTGCTTGCGGGCGGTCTGCGACATGCGTGTCAGCAGGGCCTTGTCGTTGATCCGGGGGATGACCAAGCCAGCGAGCGTGGCCGACGATAGGTCCGCTTCGGGCAGCATGACGCCCGCACCGGCGGCCACCAAGGCGGCAGCATTCTTCGCCTGTTCCCCGTTGCCCCAGGGCAGCGGGACAAATATCACCGGCAGCCCACTCACGGCGGTCTCCATGACGGTGGCGGCCCCGGCGCGCGCCACCATGAGGTCCGCGGCTGTGTAGGCGACTGCCATGTCCTCGACGAAGGCCACCGGAACGTAGCGGGCACCGGTACCGGGGTCTGCCCGCTCGACGTGCTGATCGGCGAAGTTCTTCGGCCCCAGCACATGGAGCACCTGGACACCGGCGCCGAGAAGTTCGGGTACGGCAGATTCGAGGGCAAGGTTGAGGCTTCGGGCGCCCTGCGAACCGCCGCTGACCAGGAGGACCGGAAGCTCCGGCGCCAGCCCGAAGAGTTCACGTGCCTCGTGGGAGGTCAGGTTGGGGTGCGTGATCGAACGCGCGATCGGCATCCCCAGGAGTGTGGAGTTGGCCAGTGTCGTCTCCGCGAACGTGATGGCGGTGAAAGCAGCGAATCGTGCACCGATCCGGTTGGCGAGCCCGGGGAGCTGGTTCGCCTCGTGAACCACGACAGGCACTCCCAGGCTGCGGGCGGCAAGGTAGGCCGGGATCGAGACATAGCCCCCGAAGCCCACCAGGACGTCGGCGCGGGCATCGGTCAGGATCGAGCGTGACTCGCGAATCGCCCGGACGAGGCGCCATGGAAGTTTGACCAGGTCAAGGTTGGGTCGCCGCGGCATCGGCACGGCTGTGATCAGCTGTAGCTCCAGCCCGGCGGCCGGGATCACACGGGTCTCCAGCCCGCGAGATGTGCCGATGCAGACAAGTTCGACATCCGGCTCCAGGCGTTGGATCGCCTTGGCCGTAGCTATCAGCGGCGAGGTGTGTCCTGCGGTGCCGCCCCCCGCCAGCACCACGCTGACCATGTCACTTGCTCCCAGCTGCGAGCACACTGGTCATACGCGGTTGGCGTCGTCGTCGTCGCTTCGCAAGATGGCGTCGGGCGTCGGGAGTGTCGCGGGCGATCGATAGCAGAACGCCGACGGCGATGAGGTTCGACAACAGGGCCGAGCCTCCTGAGGATATGAACGGCAAGGGAACCCCGAGAACTGGCAGAAGGTGCATAACTACACCGATGTTAATCAGTGCTTGGATCAGGAACCAGGCGGTGATGCCTGCGGCTGCGATCCGATTGAAGATCTTGTCCGACTTCAGCGCCACCGACAGCCCTGCCTTCGCGAGCAACGCAAACATCGCCAGCACGACCAAGACCCCGAAGAGCCCCAGTTCCTCACCGATGACGGCGAAGATGAAGTCGGTGTGCGCGGCGTTCTTCAGGCCACCCCACTTCTGTTTACTTGCCCCGAGGCCCAGCCCCCACCAGCCACCCGAGGCCAAGGCGTACAGGGCTGCCATGGGCTGGCTGGACAGATCGGTATTCGACTGCGGATCAAGGAACACCAGGATGCGGCTGAATCGGCTTGGCGAGCCGGCCACCAGCAGCCCCACCAGCCCGGCCGCCCCGGCGATCAGTGGCAGCAACAGGCGAAATGGTGTGCCGACGAAGAACATCAACGACACGATGACCAGCCCCACGACCATGCCGGTGCCAAGGTCTTTGCCTGCCAGGATCAGCCACAGCAGCACCGCGGCACCAGGGATGAAGGGGACCAGCAGCTGGAAGGGTTCGTGGAGTTTGCCTCGCCTGCCGTGGTAGAGGCTCGCCGCCCAGACGATCAGCGCGAGCTTGGCGAACTCGGACGGCTGGAAACGAACCGGGCCGATGTTTATCCAGTTCTGATTGCCCTGGTACTCATGCCCGAGGGGGGACAGCACGAGGAGCAGGGCCACCAGGGCGGCGCCCCAGGCCACCCACCCGAAACGGCGCATCACATCGGGCGGGATCCGGGTGATAGCCACTGCCAGCGTCACGCCAACCACGAGAAATGCCAGGTGCCGGATCGTGTAGTAGTAGGGCGAATCTCCCTGGGCCGTGGCGAGAACGGAGGAGGCCGACAAGACCATGAGGATCCCGAGCACGCTCAGGATCGCCACCGACAGCACAGTGAGGTAGTAGTCGGCCAGTGGCGAGGCCGCGAACGCGCGCATGGAGGCCGCGGGGGCAGGTGTGGGGGCTGAGGTCGGCCGCGCCGGGGAAGCTGCGACGTCCGAGTGCGCCATGGCGGATCCTATTCGGGTCGTGAGTGCTGTCGGTGAGTCACGCGTTCCATTCTGCGGCCACAGCAGTCCAATCCTTCGCACCGCGGGGGCGTGTCGGGGTGAGGTGTTTTGGTGGGCCGCTGGCCTCCGCCCGCCCGGGGGACCGTGTTGATCAGCTCCTTAGGCATTCGGCTCGACGGCGCGCAGCCCCGCGGCCACTGCCCGCGCGGGGACCCCGAAGCTCCTGGCCAGCGCGGCGGCCAGCAGCGCCTGCGGCACCTCGTGACCCGCCACATCCCTCACCGGAAGGAGTTCCATGGCCGAGTGCCGGCGCTGCTCGATGAAGGCTCGATCGACGATGAGATCATCGACGATGCCCACCATGCTCATGCCGGGGATCCCCGTGGTGATGCCGATCGCGCGTGCCCCGTCGGTGACCTCGGCAGCTACGACCATGTCTTCGGTGACGGAGTCCTCGACGTTGTAGATGGCGCTGTGCCGGACCCCCGCATAGCTGCGAGCGCGCCGGACCCGGGATTCGGCCGTGGTACCGGCGGCGAGCACGGCCGCCGAGTGGAATGCCACCGTGGGCAGCCAGCGCAGCTGCCGGTCGGACAGTTCCACCACCACAGCGTCGTAGCTGTCCTCATCGAGGACGGCTTCCATCACGGGTCGGCCGGTGGCGCCGACGAGGGTTGACTTGAGGCCCGCCGCCTGGAGGATTGCCCCCAGCGCGAGCGTCGCACCGCGGGCACCATCGCCGGCGATCCCCAGCCAGGGAACCTCGCGGTCGGGCTGCATCAGGCGCCAGGCCAGTTCGGGTTCGCCCCACACCGGGATTCCCCGATCCAGTGCCTGCCTCAGCAGCGGCGCCGACGGGGACCACCCGGGGGAGGCGATCAGCAGATCCGCCTCGGCCGGAAGCTCATCGGCGACGCCGGGGCCGAGCCGCACCGTCACGTCGAGCTGCTCCAGGAGTGCCGCTTGAGCCGCGGGGGCCGGCGATTCGTCAAGGACTATTGTGCGTGCCCCCACCGACATCAGGCCATCGGCGGCGGCGAAACCGCTGACCCCGAGACCGGCCACCACCACCGTCGCGGCGGGCCAGTGGGCGTGCCGGTCCGCGTCGGCGAGCCAGGATGCGCTCATTGCCCCACTACCCACTCGCCGTAGAACACTCCCAGCCCGAGCGCGACGCAGAAGCCAGCAATGATCCAGAACCTGATCACCACAGTCACCTCTTGCCAGCCGAGGAGTTCGAAGTGGTGGTGGATGGGTGACATCTTGAAGATCCGTTTGCCCTTGGTGGCCTTGAAGTAAGCGACCTGCAGTGCGACGGATCCGGCCTCCATCACGAATAGGAAGCCGAGGATCACCAGGAGCAGTTCGGTGCGGGTCATGATCGACAGCCCCGCGAGCGCACCGCCCATGGCCATGGACCCGGTATCGCCCATGAAGATCTTGGCCGGTTTGGCATTCCACCACAAGAACCCGAAAGCGGCACCCGCCATCGCCAGGGCCACCACGGCGAGATCGTAGGGGTCGCGGGCCCAATAACACTGGGGTCCGGCGGTCGAGGCCCGCACACACCATTGGTTGAACTGCCAGATGTTGACGATGCCGTAGGCGGCGAAGACCAAAGTGGCGCTGCCCGCTGCCAGCCCGTCGAGGCCGTCGGTGAGGTTGACTGCGTTGGACCAGGCCATGATGAGGAAAACGATCCACACGATGGCGAGGAAGAACGGCAGATGCAGCCAGCTGATGTCGCGGAGGAAGGACACAAATCCCGATGCCGGGGTGAGCCCTTGGTCGTCGGGGAAGTTGAGCGCGATGGCGCCGAAGCTGATGCCGATCACGAGCTGGCCGAGGAGCTTGCCGCGGGCGGTCAGGCCCAGCGAACGTTCCTTGGAGATCTTCGACCAGTCATCCAGGAAGCCCAAGAACCCCAAGGCGACGGTCAGGCCGATCAGCAGCACCCCGGACAGCGTGACCGCGTTCCACAAGATCAGGTGTGATAGGAAGTACGCGGCCACCACCGAGCCGATGATGATCAGCCCTCCCATGGTGGGG
>JBKEBG010000158.1:0-11858 GCA_047972985.1 Arachnia sp. | reverse complement strand
GGTAACCGAGCTCTCCTCGCGGGAGCGACACGCCCTGGGCTACCAGCTGCTTCCCCGCAGCCTCGACGAGGCCCTGCGGATCATGGAGACCAGCGAGTTGGCTGCCGAAACCCTCGGCGAGCACGTGTTCGAGTACTTTCTGCGCAACAAGCGAAATGAGTTCGAGCGCTACTCCGCGCAGGTCAGTCAGTGGGAGCTGGATCAGCTCGTCGGAACTCTCTGAACGGGAAGGCGATGGCGGCATCCGACGTGTGGACGCCGGATGCCGACACCGCCGCCTCATCCCAGGCAATAGCGCCGGTCACCAGCCTGAGAAACTCCGCCGGGGCCAGTTCGGCGACGTTGGGTGGGGTACCACGGGTATGCGTCGGGCCCGAACCGAAGCCGATCTGCGCCGCGGCGAACGGAGGCACCCGCACCTCGATAGCCCGCCCAGGGTGCCGCTGGCCGAGGGCGCCGCAGGCCGCGCGACACGCCGCAGCCGTGACCTGTCTCGACACCGCCACGCCGTGGTCCTGGCCCGCCCGCACCAGCCGCAGCAGCGCCTCGGTCAGGTCCGGGCGTGGCGCCGCGAGCGCGGACTCCACGGCGGCGGCCTGCTGGAGCGCCGCGGCCTCGGGCAGCAGCGCTGCGTCTGCCCGGATGGCGCTGAGTACTTCGGGTGTGGGCTTATACACAGCCGTCACCCTAGCCCTGCCACGGCTAGCCCGCGGCCCGGTTAGGCTGTCGAGGTGGCACGGGTGCAGACGATGACGGGGGAGTTCGCCCGTCGTGGCTTCGATTCCCCCAGTTCGGCGGCACGGATCTGGGAGAAGTGGCGCGAGCGGATCAAGGCCGATCCACCGTTGCGGCTCGATGACGTCGAGGCAGCCGCCGATCGTGACCTTGCGCTGGAGGGACTGGCCACCATCGCCCAGAGTGACCCCGAGCGTTTCCAGGCGATGGTGGCCGATCCTGCATGGCTCAGCCGGGTGATCGCGGTCCTCGGCTGCTCGAACGTTCTGGCGAGATTCCTCAGCCGACATCCGGTGGAACTTGACCTGCTGCGGGTAGCCCCCACGGCACGGGGAGCCGCCGGATGGCACGACTTCATGGCCCAGCGCGCCGGAGATGCCAGCGACACCACCGACGACCTTCGGCGGGCAAACCTGGCAGGACTGGTGGAGATCGCCTCGCGCGACATGACCGCCGACGATCCCATCGGCCTGGTGCCCGCGATCGCTCGGGAACTCAGCCACTTGGCGGACGCGATCCTCGATCACGCGCTCGGGTATGCCCGCCGCGAGGTGATCGGCTCCGATCAGGTGCGGCTAGCGATCCTGGCCATGGGAAAGGCCGGCGCCCAAGAACTCAACTACATCTCCGACGTCGATGTCGTCTACGTCGCGGAACCCGTCGAGGGGGCAGCAGCGGGCGAGGCGATTCAGATCGGCGCCCGCGTGGCCGGGGCGGTGGCGCGGATCTGCTCGGCCCACACCCCCGAGGGCAGCATCTGGCAGGTCGACGCCGCGCTGCGCCCCGAGGGCAAAGCCGGCCCGCTCGTGCGCACCCTGGAATCAAGCCGCGCCTACTACACAAAGTGGGCGAAGAACTGGGAATTCCAGGCGATGCTCAAGGCCCGCCCCGCCGCCGGTGACCTGGAGTTGGGGCAGCAATTCTGCAACATGATTGGGCCCCTGGTGTGGGAGGCCGGGCAGCGGCCGGGGTTCCTGCCCGAGGTGCGCGCTATGCGCCAGCGCGTGATCTCGCTGATTCCACCCAAACAGGTGGACCGGGAGATCAAACTCGGCCCCGGCGGCCTGCGCGATACCGAGTTCTCCGTGCAATTGCTGCAACTCGTGCATGGCCGAGCCGACGAACGGCTGCGCTCCCGCGGCACCTTCGAGGGGCTGGATGCGTTGGTGACCTGCGGATACATTGGCCGCGCTGACGGCGCCGAGATGGGCGACGCGTATCGTCTGCAGCGTCTCCTGGAGCACCGGATCCAGTTGCGTCGCCTGCGCCGCACCCATCTGGTGCCGATGGACGACGAGGCCGCCATCCGGCAATTGGCCCGGGGGCTCGGGCTCGGCCCCGACGAGTTGCTGTCCCAGTGGCGCGAGAGCACGCGGCTGGTACAACGGCTGCAGCATCGCCTGTTCTTCTCGCCGCTGCTGGACGCGGTCAGCACGATCTCGACGGATTCGCTGCGGCTGTCCCCGGAGGCGGCGCAGACCCGGATCCGGGCGCTCGGGTTCACCGATCCCCGTGCCGCGCTCGGGCACCTCGAAGCGCTCACCAAGGGCTCCAGCCGCACTGCCGAGATCCAGCGCCAACTACTGCCCGCCATGCTGTCCTGGTTCGCGGAGGGCCCGAATCCGGACTTCGGCCTGCTCGCGTTCCGGCAACTGTCCGAATCGCTGGGCAGCACCAGCTGGTACCTGCGCGCGCTGCGTGATGAGGGGTTCATGGCGCGCCGCTTGGCACGGATCTCCTCATCGAGCCGCTACGTCGTCGATCTGCTCAAGCGGGCCCCGGCAATGGTCCAGATGCTCGCCTCGACCGAGGAACTTGAGCCGCGCAGCGTCGAACAACTCACCGATGCCATGACCCGGGCCGCGAAACGTTCGGATGATCTCGACGGGGCCGTGGCCTCGGTGCGGGCCATGCGCCGCGCCGAGCTGTGTCGGATCGCGCTCAGCGATGTGCTGGGCGATATCGACCTGGCCACCTCAGCCACATGGCTGAGCGCTCTCGCCTCGGCCAGCATTGACGCCGCGCTGGCCCTGGCACGCCGCCAGATTGATGCGCCGCCGATCGGGGTCATCGCGCTGGGGCGGTGGGGCGGTAACGAGATGAGTTACTCCTCCGACGCTGATGCCATGTTCGTTGCCTCCGACGACGTGGCGGGGGACTGGCTGGGGGCGGCCACCGCGTTGGTGCGCCGGGCCGGTGACATCCTCGGCAGTCCGGGGCCGGATCCGGCGCTGCAAATCGACTCGGATCTGCGCCCCGAGGGGCGAGGGGGGCCGCTGGTGCGCACCGTCACCTCCTACGCCGCCTACTACGGGCGCTGGTCGTCCACGTGGGAGGCGCAGGCACTGCTGCGGGGCCGTCACGGCGCTGGCGAGGCCGAGCTGACCGGTCAAGTGCTCGCCGCCGTCGACCCGCTGCGCTACCCGGCCGGTGGGGTCAGCCCTGCACAGGTCAAGGAGATCCGCAAGCTCAAACTGCGCATGGAATCTGAGCGGATTCCGCGGGGCGTGCCCAAGGAGCGCCACCTGAAATTGGGGCAAGGTGGCTTGTCCGATGTGGAGTGGACGGTGCAGCTGCTCCAGCTGCGCCACGGCGCCGAGTTCGGCGCCCTGCGCACCACCTCGACCCTAGATGCCTTGGCTGCCTGCTTGGAACTGCAACTCGTCTCCCGTGGGCAGGCACATGACCTGCGCGAGGCCTGGCTGCGGGCGAGCCGGCTACGTAACGCGATCATGTTGGTGCGCGGCCGGCCCAGCGATTCGCTGCCGGCGGACGTCCACGACCTGGCCAGCGTCGGCGACCTCGTCGGCTACCACCACGGGCAGACCTCCCAATTGCTGGACGACACCCGGCGCCTGATGCGGCGGGCGCACCGGGTCACCGAAACGCTGTTCTGGGACTCATAGGCTAGTATGGCCTCTACGTGTTCCGGGGTCGGTGAAAGTCCGAACCGGCGGTGATAGCCCGCGACCCTCGCGGCCCACTAGGGCCGTTAGGTTGATTCGGTGAAAATCCGAGGCCGACAGTCAGAGTCTGGATGGGAGGAACGCGTCGCTGAGTCGCGCCGTTGATACAGGCGCGTCCAACGTTGCGCACCCCGGGCTGAGACGAAGGGACGGGTGTGAGCGCAACTCGCCGCACAAGCCTGGCATCACGCCTGGGGCTGTGGTCGGCCTACCCCGTTCGCGTGCAGCGCGCCCCCTGGTCCTGGACGCCCGCCGCAGGCCTTCTGCTCATCGTCGTGGTCGCCTGGTCCGCGGCCGCCTGCAGCGGCGCCGTACCAGCCGTGGCGCTCCCGGACCCGGTGGACGTGGCGGCCCGGTGCGTCGAATGGGTCGCCAACGGCGTGATACTGCGCTACGTCGGGCCGACGCTGGCGGCGGCGGTCGCCGGCTCGGCGTTGGCAGCGCTGGTGGGGGTGCCGCTGGGGATCCTCATCGCCCACTCTCGCTTCTTCGCCGCCGCGCTGGAACCATGGGTGGCGTTCTCCCAGACAGTACCCTTGGTCGCCGTCGCGCCTCTGCTGGTCATCTGGCTGGACTACGGCACGACTTCCGTGGCGGTGCTGGCCGCCATCATCGCCTTCTTCCCCATGGTGACCACCACCGTCGTCGGGGTCCGTGGCCTCGATCGGACCCTCATCGAGCAGGCGTGGCTCGACGGCGCCACCGGCCAACAACGCCTGTGGCACGTCGAGCTTCCGGTGGCAGCGCCAGCTATCCTGGCGGGCCTCCGCGCCGGGGTGGTACTCAGCATGACGGGGGCCATCGTCGGTGAATTCGTCATGGGCGGTCAAGGGATCGGAACCCTCATCGCGATCTCCCGGGAAGCCGCCGACACTGTGGGGGTGTTCGCGCTCCTGGTGTGGATCGCCATCCTCGCACTCGCCCTGCAAGGGCTCATCCACGCGGCCGAGGGCCTCGCCGCCCGCCGACTCGAAGGAGACTCATGATCACTCGCCGCCACCTGCTCCTGGGTGCCGCCGCTGTTCCGCTGGCCGCTTGTGCCCCGGCCACCAGCGATCGGCCGAGCTCGCCGGGCAGCGCATCCGCGCTCACCCTCGGCCTGACCTACATCCCCAATGTCCAGTTCGCCGCCTTCTACCTGGGGCTAGGCGAGGGAGTCTTCGCCTCCCACGGCATTGACCTGAGGCTGCGTCACCACGGCGCACAAGAGGTAGTGTTTGGGGCTCTCCTGGCGGGGGAGGAAGATCTCGTGTTCTGCTCCGGCGATGAGGTGGCGGTGGCCGCGGCCGCCGGCACCGACCTGCGATGGGTCGCCACCAGCTACCAGCAGTTCCCCGTGGCAATCTTCGTCGCCGCCGACAGCGGGATCACCAGCATCGCCGAGCTTGCCGGACGAAGCGTCGGTGTGCCGGGCCACTATGGCTCCACCTACCTCGGGGCGCTTGCGGGGTTGCACGCCGCCGGGCTGGGCGAGGCCGACCTCGACCTGCTCGATATCGGCTACACCCAGGTGACAGCGCTCACCACGGGCAAGGTCGACGCCGTGGTGGGATACCTCAACAACGAGGCGGTGCAGTTCCGGCTGGCGGAATTCGACGCCGTCGCGCTGCCCGTGGATGACCCGGTGGCCCCGACGCTGGTGGGCCCGGGGTTGGGTGCGCTGCAGGGGACGGATACGGGCACCTCCACGGCGCTGGCCGCCGCGATGCTCGAATCTGAGGGGCTCGTGATCGCCGATCCTGAGGCTGCGATCGACGCCACGGCCGAATACGTTCCCAACCTCAACCAGGCCGAGCAGCGCGAGACCGCCCGTTCGGTGCTCGAGGCCACGACGGCCTTGTGGCTCCGGGAGGGCGAGCTGAGCGTGGCCGTCGACCCCGCGGCCTTTGAGCGGATGAGCGAACTGTTCGTCGCGACCGGAGTCTCGGCCGAGCCGGTCCCGGCGCAGACCTACATCGCGGACTGAACCGCCACAGCTTGATCCCGCGATTCCCAGCCGCCCAGCGAGCCCTCGATGAGCTCGGTGAGCAGATTGATGTGATCGGCCCGGTCGTTGAGACACTCGATGTAGTGGAACCGCTGCCCGCCGGCGTCAGTGAAGCGGCGGCGGATCTCCAGATTGATTTCCTGCAGGGTCTCCAGGCAGTCGGCCGCGAAGGCGGGGGAGATGACCGCGACGTCACGCACCCCGTCGCGTGCCAGCCGTGCCGCCTGGTCGATGGTCGCCGGTCCCAGCCACCGTTCGGGTCCGAACTTCGACTGGAAGGTCGTGACGAGCTCGTCGGATTCCATGCCCAGCTGCTGCGCGAGGGCCGCGGAGGTGGCGCGGCACTGCGACTCGTAGGGATCGCCTTTGGACGTGTAGCGCTCCGGGAGGCCGTGGTAGCTGACGATGAGGCGTTCGGGGCGGCGGTTCAGACTGCGATATGCCTCCCGGACCGAGGCGGCCAGCGCAGCCACATAGCCGGGGTGTTCCCAATAGGGGCCGATGGTGCGCACGCTGGGTTGGTGGGCCACCCGGCTCAGCACCCGGAACAGCTCATCTTGAGCCGTGGCGACGGTCGTTGACGAGTATTGCGGGTACAGCGGGAAGTAGACGATGCGCTGGCAGCCCTGGCCCAGCATCCGCGTAAGCACATCCCCGGTCGCGGGATTGCTGTAGCGCATCGCGAAGTCCACGACGAGGTTCTCACCGTGAGTCTCCCGGAGCCGATGCCGAATCGCGTCGGTGATCCGACGGGTCCTGGTCAGCAGGGGTCCCTCATCCAATTGGGTGTCCCACACCTGGCGGTACAAAGCTGCGGAGGTCCGAGGACGCGTCGACAAGATGATCCCCTGCAGCAGCGGCTGCCACAGGATCGGGTGATAGTCGATGACACGCCGATCCGAGAGGAATTCGCCGAGGAAGCGGCGCATTGAGCGGTAGTCAGTGCCGTCCGGGGTGCCGAGGTTGCTCAGCACAACGCCCACTCTCGTGGAGGATGCCATGCCTCACGAGCCTAGGTGCGAAGGCCACGCGACACTAAGTCCTCAAGATCCGCCTGGGCCGGCCCCTGCCGATGCCATCGGGGCTGACGGCTAGGGTGAAGCCCGTGCGGAGGCAATCGAGCTGGTGGCGGGACTGCTTGGGGCTGGTCTGGCTGGCTGCGGCGCTCGTCGTGGCGCTGGCGCATCAGGCAGTGCCCGAAGCGACCTGGCTCATGGTGCACCTGGTGGGGCTCGGCGCCCTCACTCACGCAATAGTGGTGTGGACCCGGCACTTCGCGCATGCGCTGCTGCGGGTCCGCCCCGACGAGGCCGAGCAGCTCCGCTACCGGATCCGCGTCGCCGGGCACACCCTGGGGGCTGCCGGCGTACTCGTGTGTGTCCCGTTCGGCTGGTGGCCGGGCGTGGTCGGTTTCGCCGCCGTCGTCGCGGCGGTGGTCATCTGGCACGGGGCCGAGCTATGGCGGGACCTTCGCCGTTCGCTGCCCGGCCGGTTCCGGGTCACGCTGGTCTACTACCTGGCAGCCGCGGGATTCTTGCCGGTGGGTGCCACCTTCGGTGTGATGCTTGCCACCGGGCCGGGCGCGCTGTGGTTTCCCCGGCTGCTCACCACACACATCGCCACGATGCTGCTGGGCTGGATATTGCTTACTGTGTTCGGGACCCTGCTCACGTTGTGGCCCACGATGCTGCGGGTCCGGATGGACGACCGGGCAGAGAGGTTCACCCAGCAGGCATGCGCCTGGCTCGTCGCCGGTGTGGCACTGGTGGATATCGGCGCATTGGTCGACGATGCTGTCTCGGTCGGGATCGGCTTGGGCACCTACCTGATCGGGGTCGTGTGGTGGGGGCGGGGGCTCATTGTGCCGCTGCGCCGACGGTTGCCCCGCGAGTTTGCGCCGGCCTCGGTGGGCGTGGCATTGGTCTGGCTCGCGGTGGCGCTGGGCTGGGCCGGCTGGGGCCTGGTCAGCGGCGCTCTGGCAGGCTCACCCGTGCTGGGACGGCTGCTGGGTGTCGGGGTCGTCGGCTTCGGGGTGCAGCTGCTCACCGGTGCCCTGTCCTACCTGCTGCCCAGCGTTCACGGTGGCGGGCCGTCGGTGGTGCGGGCCTACCAGGCCGAGCTGAACCGGTGGGCCACGGCGCGCCTGACGGTCATCAACTCCGGCCTCCTGATCTGGCTACTGCCGGTCCCGGGGTGGGTACGGATCACCGTCTCCTCGGCGGTGCTCGTGGCCCTGGCGCTGTTCTTGCCCTTGGTGTTCCGGGGGGCGCGGGCCGCCCGAGCCCAAGCGCGTCACCGCGCCGCGGGGCAGCGGCCTGCGGCGGTTTCGGGTGAGGGCACACAGCCGGTGTGGACCCGCCGCGGGTTCGTCGCGGGGGCGGGAATAGTCGCGGTGTCCGCGGCTGCGGGCATCGCGGTCGATCCCCGGGCGGCCGGACTGCCAGGCTGGCCACGCCCGAGGCCCGAGGTCGCGGCGACCGGACAGACCACCGAGGTCGACGTCGTGGCAAAGGACATGCGCTTCACACCCGACCGCGTGGAGGTCCCGCGCGGGAACCTGCTGCTGGTTCACCTGCGCAACGATGACGTGCTGGACGCCCATGACCTGCGGATCGGTGATGCTGCTACACCCCGCATCAGCCCGGGCGGCACGGCAGATCTCGAGACCGGCCCCATAGCCGAATCCATCGAGGGATACTGCACCGTTCCCGGCCACCGTCAGATGGGCATGACGCTCGATGTCGTGGTGATGTAGAAGTTCTGGCGTGGGTTCAGGGATGCGGGCCCTCGTGGGCGGGGGCATCCTCGGGATCGACATGGCGACCCACATCGGCCTCCAGGCGCTTGGGCCACCACAGCTTGGCCCCGATGTCGTAGGCCGCCGCGGGCACGAACAGGGTGCGAACCAGGAACGTATCGAGCAGCACCCCGAAGCTCACAATGAAGGCCAATTGCACGAGGAACAGGATCGGCAGCACCGCGAGCGCCGCAAACGTCGCGGCCAGCACCAGGCCGGCGGAGGTGATGACGCCGCCGGTGACGGCGAGCCCCCGGTGGATACCGGGACGGGTCCCGTGGGTGAGGGACTCCTCGCGCACTCGGGTCATGAGGAAGATGTTGTAGTCGATTCCCAGGGCGACGAGGAAGACGAAGCCGTAGAGCGGCACCGAAGGATCGGCCCCGGGGAAGTCGAGGATGTGATTGAACACTATCGCTGCGGTGCCCATCGCGGTGCCGAAGGACAGCACAGTGGTGGCGATCAGTAGCAGCGGCGCCACCAGGCTGCGCAGCAGCAGCATCAGGATGACGAAGATCACCACCAGCACGATGGGGATGATCGTGTTGCGGTCATGAATCGAGGCGTCGTTGGTGTCGACGGCCACCGCCGTGGTACCGCCGATCAATGCAGTTGAGCCAAGCTCGTCGCGCAGTTCGCGGATCACGACCTCGGCGGCATCCGAGTCAGCTGCGTCGCTGAGCGTGGCTTGCAGCAAGACATCGCCGTGGCTGACTGTGGGGGCAGGTGCCGGGGTGCCGGGCGGCCCGAGCGGCTGGATGCCATCGTTGGTCACCTGGGCCGATCCAGCCGGAGACTCCTCGGACAACACGCTGACCGAGGCGACACCGTCGCTGGCCAAGAGGGTATCGGCGACCTGCTGCAGGTCGGCCTCGGCGACGAGTACGGAGGCGGGGCTCCCGGAACCGCCGGGGAAATGCTTGGCGAGGAGTTCCTGGCCATCGCGCGCGTCGGAGACCCCGAGCACGAAGTCCGAGGCCGGGACCCCGTCGGCCTTGAGCGTGGGGACGAATGCAGCGCCGAGTGCCAGCACCACCACACAGCCGATCCAGATCCGCCGCGGGTGTTTCGAGACCAGCCGGCCCACCCGCGCGTAGATACCGGTGTGGGTCTGGACCTCGTCGTTGCGGCTGGGGTCGTAGCTGGGGCGGCGCGGCCAGTACGCGGCCCGGCCCAGCAGGTAGAGCATCGACGGCAGCAGCGTGAGGGCCGCGAGCATCGCGAAGGCGATCCCGATGGCCGCCACCGGGCCCAGCGACTTGTTGGAGGACAGGTCGCTGAGCAGCAGCGTGAGCAGGCCGACGATGACTGTGCCGCCGGAGGCCAGGATGGGCTCGAGCGAGCCGGCGATGCTGGCCTTGGTCGCTTGCCAGGGCTTGGGGTGTCGACGCAGTTCCTCGGCGAAGCGCGCCGTGTAGAGCAGTGAATAGTCGGTGGCTGCGCCGATGACCAGGATGAACAAGATGCCCTGGGTCTGGCCGGTCAGCGTGAGGATACCGGCCTTGGCCAGCCACCAGTTGACCAGCAGCGCGACTGTCAACGCGAAGATGCTGGTGGACAACACGACGATGGGAAGCAGGATGGATCGGTAGACGATCAGCAAGATGACAAGCACCGCGGCCAGCGCGACGGCCAGCAGCAGTCCGTCGATCCCGGCAAAGGCCCCGGACAGGTCAGCGCTGAGGCCGGCGGGCCCGGTGACGTGGTACGTGAGGCCCTCGGGGCTGGTCTGGTCAAGGGTGTCGCGGAGTTCGTTGACAACATCGCTCACGTCGGCTTCGGCCTCGATCGAGATGAAGGTCTGGGCGGCCTTCCCGTCTTCGGCGGGGATCAGGGGCGATGCGCCCACCACACCGTCCACGCTGGCGAGATTCGAGGCGAGTGTGGTCAACCTGGTCAGGGTCTGGGCGTCGAGGTCTTGGTCGCTGGAGAAGATCGCGATGGCAGGGATAGCTTCATCGCCGACGAACTCAGGCAACCGCTCGGAGACCTTCGTCGCTTCGGCGCTGGCCGGAAGGTAGCTTGCCTGGTCGTTATCGGAGACCTCGTCGATCTTGCCGAAGTAGGGTCCGCCGATGGCGCCGCCGGCGAACCACAGCACGATGAGAAGCACGGCGATGCTGATCCGCAGGGGCTTGCTGGGGGCTGTCATGGGGCAAGCCTAGCGAATGTTTCGGCTTTCGAAACAAGTCGGCGCGATGGGGCGAACATTCGCGAAATTGTCTTGGGGGGATAGTCATAGCGACGGAAGGTCGCTATAGTCAGGCCCAGGGGGGATAAGCCAGCAATGGCTCGAGAGGGGCCAGACCGCGACGTCTGGTCCCTCTGTTGCGTCTTCGGGAAGCCACATGGCCCGCCACTCCGGGTCGCTTGGTGAGCCAGGCGAACGGCGGCCGGTCACACCTGCCTGCGCACTGTTCGGTTCCAAGCCAGCAGCTTCCGGTGACCGAGAACAGTGACGGAGCAGGGCTCACAGCGGCGCAGCGACGCGCCCGTACACACAACGACGCCGCCGGGCCTCAGGGCTCCGGCGGCGTCGTGCTGCTGCAGTGGCTCAGATCGCGAAGTACAGGTCGAATTCGTAGGGGTGCGGACGCTGCGCGAGCGCGCCGATCTCTTCCCGCTTGAGCGCGATCCAGGTCTCGATGAGATCGGGGGTGAACACGTCACCGGCCAGCAGGAACTCCTGATCGGCCTCCAGCGCGTCGAGCACCTCGGCGAGGTTGGTCGGCACTGTCGCCACGTCGGCATGCTCCTCGGGGGGCAACTCGTAGAGGTCCTTGTCGATCGGTGCCGGGGGCTCAATACGGTTCTGGATGCCATCGATGCCGGCCAGCAGCATCGCGGCGAATGCCAGGTACGGGTTGCTCGACGGATCGGGGCAGCGGAACTCGACGCGCTTTGCCTTCGGATTGGAACCCGTGATCGGGATACGCATACACGCCGAACGGTTGCGCTGGGAGTACACCAGGTTCACCGGGGCCTCGAAGCCCGGCACCAGACGGTGATAGGAGTTGGCCGACGGGTTGGTGAAGGCCAGCAGCGCCGGAGCGTGCTTGAGGATGCCGCCGATGTACCAGCGTGCCGTGTCGGAAAGGCCTGCGTAGCCGGACTCGTCGTAGAACAGCGGCTCGCCGTCGTTCCAGATCGAGGAGTGCACATGCATGCCCGAGCCGTTATCACCGAAGATCGGCTTGGGCATGAAGGTAGCGGTCTTACCGGCCTCCCACGCTGTGTTCTTCACCAGGTACTTGAACTTCATGACGTTGTCGGCGGACTTCAGCATGGTGTCGAAGCGCCAGTTGATCTCTGCCTGGCCGGCGGTGCCTACCTCGTGGTGGGCGCGCTCGACGATCAGGCCAACGTTCTCCAT
>JBKEBG010000136.1:0-9107 GCA_047972985.1 Arachnia sp. | reverse complement strand
CGGGGGACTAGTGTCTGTGCATGGCCTCAAAGTCGAGTACGCAGATCACCATCACTAGCCCCGAGTCCATCCGCAACGTCGTTTTGGTGGGGGCGAGCGGCTCCGGCAAGACCACGTTGTTCGAGCACATATTGCGTGCCCGGGTTGATGGTTATCGCGGTGAGCGAGATACCCCGGAGCGGGCCGCCACACTGACCCTGGCTTCCTTCGCCGCCCACGATGTTCAAATCAATCTGCTCGACGCCCCCGGCCATCCCGAATACGTGGGTGAGTTGCGCGCGGGCCTCCAGGCGGCCGATGCGGCGGTCTTCGCGATCCCGGCGGGCGAGGAGATCCTTCCTTCAACCATCGCACTATGGGAGGAATGCGAGGCGGCACACAAGCCTCGCATCATCGCCATCACCAAGTTGGATCAGGGACGGGCAGATTTCGCGACGGTGGTGGCGGAGTGCCGGGAGGCCTTCGGCGAGGCAGTGGTTCCGGCGCTGCTGCCGTTGCGCGGAACCGACCGAACCATCGGCAACTTGTCGCTACTGAACAAGCATGCCCACGACTACTCCTCCGGTGAACGTGTCTCGCGTGCCGCCACCGACGAGGAGACCGCCCTGATCGACGAGCACCGGCCGCCGCTGCTCGAGGCCCTCATCACCGAGGTCCAGGACGAAGACCTGATGGACCGCTACCTGGAGGGCGAAGAATTGGCGGTCGACGAGGTGCACGACGCGTTACAGCAGGCGGTCACCTCCGGGCGTTTCTTCCCGCTGCTTCCCGCGCATACCACCAGCGACGTGGGCACCGAGGAACTGCTGCGGTGGATCGAGCACGGTTTCCCGCCGCCCAGCACCCATGTGCCCGGCATCACCACCCCCAACGGCGCGACCCTGCCCGAGTTGACGTGCGCGCCCGAGGATTTCCTGGTCGCCCAAGTCATCCGGACCACCAGCGATAACTACTCGGGCCGGCTCAATCTGGTGCGGGTCTTCTCCGGCACGCTGGCTACCGACGATCAGGTGCACGTCACGGGGCACCGGGAGTTGTTCGGCGGTGAGGCCGATCCGGCGCACCCCGATCATGACGAGGACGACAAGGTGGGGCCGTTGACGGCTCCCGAAGGGGTCGAGCTGGCGCCGAAGTCCAAGGCGATCGCCGGGGAGATCGTCTACGTGTCCCGGTTGACCCGCGCCGAGACCGGCGACACTGTCTCGAGCCCGGAACGTCCGGCGTTGGTCGCCCCGTGGGAGCTGCCGCAGCCGCTGCTGCCTGTGGCCATCACCGCGGACACCCGCGCCGACGACGACAAACTCGGTGGGGCCTTGCAGCGCCTCGCGGTAGAAGACATGACGGTCCGGCTGGAACGAAACGGGGAGACAGACCAGCAGCTCCTGTGGACAATGGGGCAAGCCCACAAGGACCTGATGCTCGCCCGACTCAAGGACCGTTTCCAACTATCGGTATCTGAGGAGCCGGTTCAGGTCGCACTGCGGGAGACTTTCGTCGCGAAGACGAAGGCGATGGGCCGCCACGTGAAGCAATCGGGCGGTCATGGGCAGTACGCGGTATGTAATGTCGAGGTCGAGCCCCTCCCCCGCGGCGCGGGCTACGAGTTTGTGGACAAGGTCGTCGGAGGCGCGGTGCCACGCCAGTACATCTCCTCGGTCGATAAGGGCATTCAGCACCAGCTGGAGACCGGCACAGTGTTCGGCCATCCCATGGTCGACGTGCGGGTGACCCTCTACGACGGCAAGGCACACTCGGTTGATTCCTCCGATATGGCATTCCAAACTGCGGGGTCGCTGGCGATCCGAGAGGCCGCCAACGAGAGGTCAGTCGGCCTGCTGGAACCGGTGGACAAGGTGCGGGTCACCGTGGGCGAGGCGTTCCTCGGCCCCGTGCTAACCGATCTGTCTGGCCGGCGCGGACAGGTGCTGGGCAGCGACGCCGACGGGGAGCACCACGCGATCATCGAGGCGCTGGTGCCGCAGCTGGAGCTGTTGACATACCCCATCGATCTGCGAGGTATCGCCCAGGGAAGCGGCAGCTTTACCCGCGAATTCCACGGCTATGAATTGATGCCCCGCGAGCTATGGCCGCGGGAATGATCCCCACGGGGTAGAAACCGGCGCGGGCCCGCTACCCCACCTAGATCGACGACAGCGGGCGCGCGTTGGCGGGAAGCGATTCCCGATCCACGATCATCTTGCCGAATGGGAAGCAGGTGACGGGGATCATTTTCAGTAGTGCTACGGCGTTGATCAGCCCGATGATAGTCAGCGACTCGGCGATAGCGGCCAGGATGTGGCCCAGCGCTAGCCACCATCCGGCGAGGATGAACCAGATGACATTCATGATCGCCGACCCAGCCCCGGCACCAGGGCGTTCCACCACAGCTTTACCGAAGGGCCAGATGATGTAGCCGGCCATCCGGAAGGAGGCGATGCCGAAGGGAATGGTCACGATGAAAATGCAGCAGATGACGCCCGCGACGACATAGCCGAGCGCCAGCAAGAATCCGCCGAAGACGAGCCAGATGATGTTGAGCACTGTGCGCACTGTGGTGACCTCCCAAGGGTGGGGTGCTTTCACCCGTCCCCACCAGCCTACCCAAGCCCACCCGTCTCGCCGAGCCAGGTCACCCTGGGCGTGGCTCGAGCCAATACTCATCGTCGCCGGATGCTGCCGCCCGCTGGGGGGTGGAGGCGAAACTGGCCGGGTCGGCCGAGTCTCGTAGAGTGGACCGGTGACACTCTCCTCGTCTCGAACCCACCGCGTCGTTCGCAGCTTCGTTCGGCGCAGCACCCGCATGAACGACTCGCAGCGCCGCGCCTGGGACCGATACGCCGACACATTCGTCATCCCGGTGCCGACCGGTGACCACTCCACGTCGATCTCCACCGACGCCAACCTCGACTGGGCCCGGGTCTTCGGCCGTGAGGCCCCGCTTGCCGTCGAGATCGGCTCGGGCGCCGGGGAGTCACTCGTGGCGATGGCCCAGCGCCGACCCGAGCGCGACATCGTTGCCTTCGAGGTGTTCGCCCCGGCCGTTGCCTCCACCCTGAGCCGGATCGGCCGCGCTGGCGTGAAGAACGTCCGCATCGTCGTCGCCGACGGAACCGAGGGGCTCGAGCGGCTCTGCGTGCCCGGCGGTGTCGCCGAGCTGTGGACATTCTTTGCCGATCCCTGGCACAAGGCCCGCCACCACAAGCGGCGGCTGGTCAGCGGCTGGTTCGCCGACCTCGCCGCGTCCCGGCTATCCCCGGGCGGACTCTGGCGCCTTGCTACCGACTGGGAAGACTACGCCTGCTGGCAGCGCGCACTCCTCGACGGCCACCCCCTGTTCACCAATGTGCACGGCGGGTGGGCGCCACGGCCCGATGACCGTCCAGTCACGAAGTACGAGCGGCGGGGCCTTGACGCGGGTCGCCGGGTGTTCGATCTTGAGTATCGGAGGAATGCCTAGATGAGGTGGCGGATCGACCTTGCCTACGACGGCACCGACTTCCACGGCTGGGCGGCCCAGCCCGGGCAGCGCACAGTAGAGGCGACGCTGGCCGCGGCGCTGGCAACCGTAGCGCGGGTGCCCGAGCCCCACCTCGTTGTCGCTGGACGCACCGATGCCGGTGTTCACGCGCGCGGTCAGGTGTGTCACGTCGACCTCGACCTCGCCGGCGAGGCCGGCCACGGACTCGTCAGGCCGCTGCGCGGGATCCTGCCGCCAGACATCGCGCTGCGGGGGCTCTCCCCCGCCCCCGACGGGTTCGACGCCCGCTTCTCCGCGATCTGGCGCCGCTACGCCTACCGCTTGATCGAGGCCGACGCGCCCGCGGACCCGCTGACCCGCTCCTGGGTGACACCGGTCCGGCGCTCTGTCGACGAAGAGGCGATCAACCAGGTGGCCCCCGAACTTGTCGGGCTGCGTGATTTCGCCGCGTTCTGCAAACGCCGCGACGGCGCCACGACGATCCGCGACCTGCGTGAGCTGCGCGCGAGGCGGGGGGCCGACGGCGTCGTCGAGATCCATCTGCTGGCCGACGCGTTCTGCCATTCGATGGTTCGCTCGGTGGTGGGTGCCCTGCTGGAGGTCGCCGTGGGGCGCGCCGACGCGGCATGGCTGGCGGGCGTTCGCGACAGCCGAGCACGGCAGTCCGGCGTGCCGGTGATGCCAGCCAGGGGGCTGACTCTCGAGGAAGTCGGCTACCCGCCCGACGATATGCTCGCGGCCCGCGCCCGGCAGGCCCGCGACCGACGAACCCTGGAGCAGGCATGAGTCACTACTTCGATGCGAATCCTGCCTCGCCGCTGACGACTCGGCAGTTCGAGGCGACGGCGTTCGGGAACCAGTTGCGTTTCACCACGGCGTCGGGGGTCTTCTCGGGCGGCCGACTCGACCTGGGAACCTCGGTCCTGCTACGTACCGTGTCCCCACCCGACCAGGGCAACATCCTCGACCTGGGCTGCGGGTTCGGCCCGATCGCCGTCGCACTCGCGGTGGCCTCCCCGGCGCTGCGCCTCGATGCTGTGGACGTCAATCAGCGGGCCCTCGACCTGACCCGCCTGAATGCTGCGGGCAACGGGGTCGACGGCCGCGTCAACGCCGTCACCCCGGACGGGGTGCCTGCCGGCGTCGCCTACGACCAGATCTGGTCGAACCCTCCGATCCGGATCGGCAAGGCAGCGCTGCACGAGCTGCTCCTGACCTGGCTGCCCAGGCTCAAAGACACCGGCACGGCCTACTTGGTCGTCGGCAAGAACCTCGGCGCTGATTCGTTGAGCGCCTGGCTCACAGCGCAAGGCTGGCCCACTCACAAGCGCGCATCGGCCAAGGGGTTCCGCGTGCTAGCGACCTCTCGCGGCATTTGAGCCCCAACGATAGGCTGGCAGACGAGGCGCGGACGCCCGTCCCGCGAACCCCTACCCAAGGAGAAGCAGTGACCTACACCCTGCCGGACCTGGATTACGACTACGGCGCACTGGCGCCGCACATCGCCCCCGAGATCATGGAGCTGCACCACGGCAAGCACCACGCCGCATACGTGGCCGGAGCGAATGCAGCGCTCGAGCAACTGGCCGAGGCGCGCGCCACCGGCGCCTTCGGTGCTGTGAACAAACTCGAAAAGGACCTCGCCTTCCACCTCGGTGGTCACATCAACCACTCGACCTTCTGGAAGAACATGTCGCCCGACGGCGGGGGCCGCCCCGAGGGCGAGATCGCGGCCGCGATCGACGAGTTCTTCGGCGGCTTCGACGGCTTCCAGGCCCAGTTCAACGCCGTCGCCAACGGCGTCCAGGGCTCCGGCTGGTCGATGCTGGTGTGGGACACGCTGGGTCAGCGGATGAACATCAACCAGCTCTTCGACCAGCAGGGCAACCTGCCGTCGGGACAGATCGCGTTGCTGCAGCTCGACATGTGGGAGCATGCCTACTACCTGCAGTACAAGAATGTGAAGGGCGACTACGTCAACGCCTGGTGGAATGTGGTCAACTGGGCCGATGTTGCCCAGCGTCTGGCTAAGGCCCAGGCAGCCTCGGCTTCTCTGGCCTGACCCCGATTCCGGCCTGCGGGCGGCGCCACGATTGGCGCCGCCCGCAGTCATGTTCTGGGCTCAGTGCCCACCGGCGTGGCCCCGGCTGGAAGCGCCGAATGAATCGATGCAGCGCTGGCCGATGGGCCTCACTGGGTGGCCAGCGTCGGCACCAGGTGACGCTGCCGGGTAACCTCGCCCAGCTCAATCGTGCAGACGAGGATGTCGTCGCCTTCGCCCGATTCACCGATGGGTAGTCCGCTGGGGTGAACGATGGTGGAGTGTCCGATTCCCAGCGGATGGGTCGCCGAGGCGGTCAGGGGCTGGTCGGCCGCGACGAGGTAGGCGGCGGCGTCCATAGCGCGGGCCCGGGTCAGGGTCTGCCACTGACCGAGCTTGCCGGGTCCGTCGCCCCAGGAGGCACCGACGAGGATCACCTCAGCGCCTTGCCGCCCCAACTCGGTGAACTGTGCGGGGAACCGTAGGTCGTAGCAGGTCGCCACTGCCAATCTGGTCCCCAGCGCATCGACGGTCACGAGCTCGGTTCCCGCCTCGACCTCGTCTGATTCCCGGGAGCCGAGCGCATCGAACAGATGGATCTTGTGGTAGGCGGCGTCGAGGCCCCTCCCGTCGGTTACCAGGGTGGTGTTGCGTACCCGTGACCCTTTCCCCGGGGTGAACATGCCAGCGCTGACCACCACGTGCCAGCGAGCGGCCGCCCGGCGCACAGCCTGGGCGAACGGCCCGTCTAGGGGCTGCGCCCAGCTGGCCAACGTCGCGCCAAAGGGCACCATCGTCGCCTCGGGAAAGACCACCAAGTGCGCACCTGACTCGGCCGCCGCAGCCACCGACTCCTCCACCTGGAGCGCCGAGAGCCGGGGATTCCGCGCGGCCCGTCGTTGCACAGCGGCCACTGTGAGGACGGTCATGTCCGGCCCCGGGAGAGCTGCGGCACCCCGGGGCACCCGGCGTCGGCGAGGCGTTGGACGGTCAGACCCGCCAGGTCTCGTGCGCCGGTGCCTGGGCGCCTCAGGCCGGTGGGGAATTGCTCGATGCTGGGCGCCGCATCGCCATCCTTCGATGATGCCAGGAAGCGCGTCGCCCCTCGCATGCTCATCGGTTCCTGCCCACCGGATCGACTGCCAGCTGCGAATGCAGGCCGAGCATGAGGTCAACCGTGCGGCCCCAGGCGAATCGCTCAGCTTGGGCTCGGGCCGCGCTGCGCAGCTCGGGCCCCAGCCGTGTCGAGAGTCGCTCGACGGCATCGGCCAGCGCGGCGGGATCGGGATCGGCCCAGCCGCCACACTCCTGGGTGACCAGTTCCCGCCCGCCGCCGCGGCTGGAGGTGATCACGGGGGTGCCGCAGGCCAGTGCCTCTAGCACTGCCAAACCGAAAGTCTCCGTCGGGGAGCATGACATTGAAATGTCGGCCGCCGCGAACCTGGCAGCCACGTCTGTCCGGTCGGCGGCGAAGCCTGCGAACTCGACGGGGGCCTCGCCCGCCAGCCCACGCAGCCACTTCTCGTCCGGCCCGTCACCGTGGAGCGTGAGCTTGACCGGAACCCCGCGGCGGTGGAGTTCCACTGTTGCCTCGACGGCCAGTTGCGGCATCTTCTCACGCGAGAGCCTGCCCACATAGGCGAGCTTGATGAGGCCATCCTCGGCTGGCGCTCCGCGGCTGGGGTGGAAGGTGGTCAGGTCGACTCCCAGCGGCACGAGTACCAGGTCGGCGCCAGTGTTGTCGAACTCGTCGGCCGCGTACTGGCTGGTGACGACCACCTTGTCGAATTCGCGCGCCAGGCGCCGGTTCAGCGCACCCACGACTGTCTCCACCCCGAAGGATGACCGCAGCCACTGGGTCATCATCTCGGCGAGCCGCTCGTGACTGAACATCACCGAGCCGATGCCCCGTTTGGCTGCCCATCGTCCGGCCGGGCTCAGCGTCCATTTGTCCGAGACCTCGATCGACGTCGGTCCGAAACGCTCGAGCACCTCCAGGGCGCGCCACGGGGCTGCGACCATCCGATAGCTCGGGCTCACCTTGGGTGATTTCACCAGGACGTGGATTCCCTGGTCGGTGTCGCGGATCTCGTCGCGCTCCCCCGGAGACACGAAGATCCGTTCGTGCCCGGCCGCCACGTACCCGGCAGCCAGGTTCTCGATGACGACCTTCATGCCGCCCGAGGTCGGGCCAACGAAGTTGGCGAGTTGGGCGATCCGCATGTCAGCGATTGTGCCACCTCAGATGACCGTCTCCTCGTCTCATCCTGGTCCCACGGCCACCCGGCCCTGGCTCATCGCGCGCGAAAGGCCGGGAACTCCCCGATGTGGCACCCACACCAGGCGCGACCCAGAGGTGTGCTCGGATCGAGCAGGTCAGTCGAGCAGCGTGCGGTCGGACAAGGTGGCACCCTTGATCTTCGAGAACTCCTGGAGGAGGTGGTCCGGGGTCGTGGAACGCTTGGCGACCTCGTCGACCTCGAGGACGATCCGTCCCTCGTGCATCATGATCAGCCGGTTGCCCAGTTCGATGGCCTGGTGCATGTTGTGAGTCACCATGAGCGCAGTCAGCCCGTGCCGGTCGACCTGCTCCTTGGTGAGCCTGCTGATCAGCTCGGCCCTGGACGGATCGAGGGCTGCTGTGTGCTCGTCGAGCAGCAGGATCGCGGGCTTGGCGTGGGTGGCCATGAGCAAGCTCAGCGCCTGACGCTGTCCGCCGGACAACATGCCGACCCGCATCTCAAGCCGATCTTCCAGCCCCAGCTCAAGGGTCTGGAGCTCTTCGCGAAATAGTTGACGCTTCGCCTTGTTGACCGCCATGCCCAGTCCGCGACGCTGCCCGCGGGAGAAGGCTATCGCCAGGTTTTCCTCGATAGTCAGGTGCGGCGAGGTGCCGGCCATCGGATCCTGAAATACCCTGCCGACCTGCCGGGCCCGGCGATGCTCGGCGAGCCTGGTGACGTTGGAGCCGTTGATCACCACGGCCCCCTCATCGGGAGTGTAGCGCCCAGAAATGACGTTGAGCAGGGTCGATTTGCCGGCCCCGTTCGACCCGATCACGGTGACGAAGTCACCTTCGCCCAGGCGGAGCGAGAGGTCATCGAGTGCGGTTCGCTCGTTGGGCGTATCCGGGAAGAACCGCTTGGTGACGCCGTTGATTTCGAGCATCAGACAGCCACCCTCTCAGCGGCGCTGCGACGGCGCTGCCGGCGTCGTTTGAACACGCTCCACTGCGGCACCACCAGCGCTATGACCACGAGCACCGCCGAGATCAGTTTCATGTCGTTGGTGTTGAGTCCCGCGCTGATCGCCAGCTGGATCACGCCGCGGTAGATGACCGAGCCGAGCACAACCGCGAGCACCGACTGCCACACGCTGGTCATTCCGAACAGCGCCTGTCCGATGATGACCGAGGCCAATCCCGCCACGAAGAGGCCGATGCCCATGGAGATATCGGCATATCCCTGGTATTGAGCCATGATCGAGCCGCACAGGGCGACCAGGCCGTTCGAGATGGCCAACCCGACGATCTTGTTCTGCCCGGTATTGACCCCTTGGCTGCGTGCCATCAGCTCGTTATCGCCGGTG
>JBKEBG010000157.1:0-34096 GCA_047972985.1 Arachnia sp. | reverse complement strand
GGTTCGCCCCGGCCACCGACGTGTGGACAGGTAAGGGCCAGGTTTCGCGTGGCCAGCCCGTGACGATGAACCTGGGTGTCTTCGTGAGCTCGACGTCCACTAGGAATGAGACGATTTCGGGGTGTATGAGGTGGGATCCGCGCCAGGTGAACCTGGCCGAGGCCCCTGCCTACCGGGAACGCTCCGCGACCATCCCTCGCTCAGTGCTCAAGCAACCCACCGGCTACCTGGAGGATCTGCGGATCGGGGTATCGGGCGGCGCCGGGTTCATCCAGGGCTACATGCAGCCCTACCTGTATGACGTGCCCCAGGAACTGAAGGACGCGGTCACCATCCAGTACGGGTACGAGTCCACATCAGCCATCTGGTCCACCGACAACGTCGCTGATAACGAGGTCTCGGTCGGCCAGAACGCTACCGAGTGCAATAACAAGGCTGGACGCACCTGGATCGACTCCACCGACAACACCGCGCTCGATGCTCACATCAATGACCTGTCGATGGTGCGCATAGTGGTGGATCAGCTGGCCTGGAACCTTGCCTACCCGGGCGCGATCGAATCCTCCGGCGGCGGCCAGGGCTCCTTCGCGGTCAACGCCGGCCTCATGCTCAGCGTCAACGGGCAGATCGGCACCGATATGCAGGTCAACCACGACGGACAAGAGGTCTACATATTCTCCGGCCGTGCCCGGGGCGATTGGGATCTCAACGCCGCCACCTCGCAGCCGCCGACACCCTCGTGCCTGCTCATCGGCAACGACGACGTCACATTGGATGCCGGGGCGCCGGGCAACACGAGATCCCCGGCCACCAACGGGTGGTGCAGCCAGGGCTACGATTCCGCCTACGAGTCGGGTGCCGCCTCGGCATATACCCGGCTGGATCCCAACGCTTTCACCGCCCCCTTCGGCGGCGTCGCGACCTCCAACACCGGCACCGCCGACAGCGACGCCGACAAGGTCAGTATCGTCGCGGTGCGCCCAGCCATCGAGAAGACAAACCTTGACGGCAATCTTGACATCGCCAATAACGGCGAGACAGTCGACTACCAGATCGACGTATCCGCCTACGGCGCCGACGTGGAGGCGCTGACGAACGTGGTCATGACAGACCCGATGCCCGCCGGGTACGAGTTCGTCGAGTTCCTGCAGGACCCGTCGACGCCGGGGGCCACGTGTGGCGTTGTCGATGTGTCGGGGGCGCAGACAGTGCGCTGCCAGTTCTCCGAGGCCAACCCGCTGGTTGACACCGGCCCGCTGCCCGGTGGCTTGCCTGGTGGCTGGCGCGACACTGTCAAGATCCGGGTGCGGGTGGCTCACGCCTCGGCGGCTTTGTTCAGCTACGCGCCGATCACCAACACGGCCACCATCAACAGTTCCGGTCTGGGCGCCTGGGATCCCACAGCCTCCGTCCCGGGCTGGCGTGAGGGTGCTGCCCCGCCGAACCTGACGTCGCCGCAGAGTGCCACGTCCTCGGCCGCGTCATACCTTCCACTGGGAGCCGCCGAGGGCGCGATCCAGAAGGCAGTCAAGGGCGATCCCTGCACCGAGGTCCCCGAAGGTTTCGACGGCACCCTTGCCCAATGGCAGGAACGCTGCGCCCTGACCTCGTGGGATTACGACTCCTCCAATGTGGCCGTGGACAGCAACGGCACCATGACATTCACGCTTGCCTACTCCAACACCGGCAATGTAAAGGGCACCAACATGCGGATAGTTGACGTGCTGCCCTTCGACGGTGACGGCACGATCATCGAGCCAGCCTCGGATTCCGCGGCCGACGGTGCCTCACCCTCGACCGTCGGTGACGCCCGGACGCCGTCCTCGGTGCTGGCCGGTGACCTGGGGCTGGTCAGTCTGTCTGGTGACCTGCGCACTGGCACCGCCTACCCCCAGGGCTATTGGGTGACCAATGCCACCCCAAGCCAGATTTCGAGGGACCCTGATGCCGCCATCCGTGACGTCACATGGTGCACCTTCGACGGCACCACAGCCACGCAGGCCAACACTGCCGAGGCGAGTTCAGACGCGATCGGTGACTGCGCCACGCTCACCAGCGCCTACGACGTCACAGCGGTCTACGCCTTCGTCCGCGACGCGTTGCCGGACACCACTGTCTCGCTCGATCTGGTCCTCGACAGTGAGAACGCTGCGTGCAGCGACATCTGGACGAATACCTTCGGTGCCCGCATCAACGACGGAACCATCGATCTGCCGATCCGTTCCAACGACGTGTCGATCATGACCGGCTGCGCTCCCGGCGTGCAGGTGAAGAAATACGACACCAACGACGGCTCCGACACTATCAGCGCCACATTTGCCGATGGCACGACCAGCACCATCTACGCCGGGGCCCACGACGCCGAAACACCGGCCAAGGCGGTCGATCTCGGCGCCGCCGGCGGCACATCCGATGTGAGGTTCACAGTCACCAACACCGGGACCGAGCCACTTGTCGATGTCGTGGTCAGCGACGAACTCACCCTCGGCGATGCCACCGTGTCGGATATGAGCTGCACATTCCCCGGCGCGAGCCAGCCCACCAGCGGCGTACAAGACGCCGACGGTAACTGGAGCGTGACCTGGGTCGAGTCCGTCCTGGATCGCAACGATCCCAACGCCGATCCCGCCTACCTGGAACCCCACCAGTCGTTCGACTGCACCGCCACCGTCTCCGGGGTGTACACGATGCACCAGGATCAATCGACGGTGACGGGTGTGGGCCTCGGATCGCTGGGGCAGGTGACAGACAGCGACAACTACAATGCCTTCGGTAAGGAACCGGGCATCGACATCGTCAAATACGACACCTCCGGTGCGCAGACCCTGACCGTCAACCTGGCCGACGGGACCCAGCGCACCATCGCCGACGGCACCGCCCGCGACGCAAATGACGATCAGTCCCCGGCTGACCTGACCGCCGCCGGCGGCGCGGAGTCGCTCAGCTTCACAGTCACCAATACCGGCACCGAGGACCTCGCGCAGGTCAGGGTGACCGACACGATCACCACTGGAGAGGCATCTATCACCGAGCTGACGTGCACATTCCCCGGTGAGACCAGCGCCACAGCGGGCCAGCAGGATTCCGAGACCGGGGACTGGGCAGTGACCTGGGGGGCGTCGTTCACCGACTCGCCCCAGGTGTTCCCGGCCGGCTCGTCGTTCGGCTGCACTGCTGAGCTGTCCGGGGTGGCCGACCTGAGCCTGCACCGGGACAACTCAACTGTGACCGGCGTGGGTGTCGGCTCCAATATCTCGGTCAGCGATCAGGATGAATACAACGCGAAGGTGGCAATTCCTCGGGTTGATATCGAGAAATACGACACGAATGGAAATGAAACCCTGTCGGTGACGTCCAGCGATGGCACCTCCTCGCAGATCACAGATACCGCCCACGACGCGGATTCCGCGGATAGTCCTGTGGTGCTGGCCGCCAATGCTGTGCCGGTGCGGTTTACAGTCACCAACAATGGCCCCGAGGCGCTGGTGGACACCGTCGTGACCGACGAGGTCACCGCTGGCAACGGGTCGCTGACAGATATGTCGTGCACCTTCCCCGGTAACGATCAGCCCACCGCCGGTGTGGTGAGCGATGGTGTGTGGACTGTGACGTGGGCCGAGAACGCCACGGCGTTGGATGAGCCTGCACTGTTTGAGGTGGGCGGGTCCTTCGACTGCACCGCCACAGTGACCGGCATCACCAGTGAACTGCACACAGATCACGCGACAGTGACCGGTAAGGGCGCGTTGACTGCGGTCGGCGTGCAGGATTCCGACGATTACAATGCCGAGCGCGGCTCGGTGTCGGTGGGTGACTATGTGTGGTGGGATACCAACCACAACGGCATCCAAGACACCGGCGAGAACGGCATCAAGGACGCCGTGCTGAGGCTGACCGGACCCGACGGCGAGCCTGTTGTCGACGTCGACGGCACGCCGGTGGGAACCCTCACGACCGGCACCAACGGCGCGTACTCCTTCGACAAACTGCCAATCCTGGATGAAGGCCAGCACTACACGGTCAGCGTGTCGGCCCCCGAGGGCTATGTGCCCACCAAGGAACACGCCATCGCCGACACAGCCTCGGACTCCTCGACCGGCTCGGCTGACTCGCAGGATCTGGCCGCTGATGGTGATCGCGACCCGAGGCTCGACTTCGGCTTCTGGATTCCCGAACCGAGCATCGACATCGAAAAGTACGACACCTTCGGCAACGAGACCTTGTCGGCCGCACTGGCCGACGGGACCTCGTCGGAGATCACCACGAGCGCCCACGACGCCGACACCGCCGACGCTGCTGTGGATCTGACCACCCGCGACGGCGCCACGTCGGTGAGCTTCACAGTAACCAACACCGGCACTGAAGACCTGATCGATGTGGTGGTCGCCGATACTGTCACCGACGGTGAGGCCAGCATTGCGGGGATGTTGTGCACCTTCCCGGGTGAGGACAGCCCCACCGCGGGGGTGCAGAATCCCGAGACCGGTGACTGGAGTGTCGCCTGGGCAGCCTCGGCCTCGAGCAGTGAATCGCCGGTGCCGTTCGCAGTGGCAGGTTCCTTCGATTGCACTGCGCAGTTGAGCGGTGTGCTGGTGGGCGATCCGCATGGTGATAACACGTCTGTGACCGGGGTGGGCATCCAATCCGGGACCAGCGTGGATGATACTGATGCCTACCACGCGAAGGTCGAAGCCCCGGGGATCGTGATCAAGAAGTACGACACCAAGGATGGCTCGGACACGCTGAGTGTGAGGTTGCCGGATGATTCGACGGCGTGGAGCGTTGAGGGCGTCCACGACGCCGAGACGGCCGCGGAGGCTGTGGTGCTCCAGGGATCGAGCGTTCCGGTGTCGTTCACGATCGTGAACCAGGGCACTGAACCGTTGGTGGATGTGGTGGTGGGTGACACGATCACCGGTGGCGGTGCCACTGTGACAGATGTGTCGTGCGCATTCCCGGGTAACGCCCAGCCCACTGCCGGGGTCCAGGATTCCGAAACGGGGGCCTGGAGCATTACCTGGGCCGAGAACGCCAAGGCCTTGGCTGAGCCTGCGCTGTTCGAGGTGGGTGGGTCCTTCGACTGCACCGCCACGGTGACCGGAATCACCAGCCAGGTGCACGCGGATACCTCGGCGGTCTCGGCGGTCGGGTTCTCCTCCGGCGTTACTGTCACCGACGAGGATCCCTACCACGCCAAGCGTGGCCAGGTATCAGTAGGCGACTATGTCTGGTGGGATGCCAACCACAACGGTGTCCAGGACGCCCGAGAAAAGGGAATCGGGGGTGTCAGGGTGAGGCTGACCGGCCCCGACGGTGAGCCCGTGGTGGACGTCGACGGGAACCCGGTGGCTACCACCGAGACTGATGACAAGGGCCGCTACAGCTTCGACATGCTGCCGATCCTGGATGAGGGCCAGCAGTACACCGTCACCGTGAGCGACCCGGCCGGGTATGTCTCGACGCGGGCCAATGCCTCGGGTGATCGGGCCACCGATTCCTCGACGGGTGCGGCGGCCTCGCAGGGCCTGACGGTTGATGGTGATCGCGATGCCACGCTCGACTTCGGCTACTGGATTCCCGAACCAAGCATCGACATCGAGAAGTACGACACCACCGGTGACCAGAGCCTCTCCGTAGGGCTTGCCGACGGTTCTACGAAGGTGATCTCTACCAGGGCCCACGACGCCGATACCTCTGACACGGCGGTCGACCTGACCTCTGCGGACGGGGCCGGTGAACTCCGGTTCACGCTGACTAACACCGGCATCGAGGATCTGACTGATATAGCCGTGACCGACGAGCTGGTCGCCGGCGGCGCTCACATCACGGCTATGAAGTGCACGTTCCCCGGTGAGTCCGCCCCGACGGCCGGTTCCAGGTCGCCGTTGGGCGCCTGGCGCGTCGAATGGGCGGCCTCGAAGTCAGGCAGCCGGTCCTCGGCAGTGTTTGGTGTGGGGGCCTCCTTCGACTGCACAGCGCAGCTGTCGGGCGTCGAGCACGGCAAGCAGCACGTAGACCGAGCAGCCGTGACTGGTGTGGGTGTTCAGTCCGGGACCCCGGTTTCTGACTCCGACGAGTACCACGCACGGGTCGCCATGCGGGTGCCGCCGCTGGGCGATACGGGTAGCCAGCTCACGCTGAGCGCCGTCGTCGCCGGTCTGCTGCTGCTGATCGCGGGCGGGGCGTTGGTCGTGACTGGCCGCCGCCGGCGTTCCTGAGGTACGGCCAGGCCGAGTAAGGGCGGGCGGGGGCTTCGGCTCCCGCCCGCCGCTTATTGCCTCCTGAACTGCCCGGTCACTGCCAACAAGGCCACGATGAGCAGGGCCAGCGCCCACGAGATGATGCCTGAACCGACGATCAGAGGGTTGGGCGGCGCGGCTGCGTCACCGAAGATCACCAGGACGCTCGCGCCTGCGTTGATCGAGCCGTGCGCGAATACGGCAGGCCAGAGCGATCCGGTGCGCAGCCGCAGCCAGCCGAGCAGCATGCCCATGGTGATGCAGAAGGCGACCATCATGGCGACACCGCGCCAGTCGGTCACACCGAAGTTGTGGCCCAGCAGTGTCAGGGGTGCGTGCCAGATTCCCCAGATCGCGCCGGAGATGAGCAGCGCGGGCCAGGTGCCCAACGGTTGCAGTGTTGGTAGGAGCCAGCCGCGCCAGCCGATTTCCTCGCCGAAAGCCAGGAACGAGACAAACAGCCCGTTTACCGGGAGCGCTGCGATGACGAGCCAGAACTGTACCTCGACGGGCGGGAGCGTGACCTCGACGCCGTCGGGTATCGACGCCAGCTGCGTCTGTTCGAGGAGACTGTGATTCGCGAGGTCCACACTGACGAGTCCCGATGCGGCAGCGATGAACAGTCCGACCGCCATGAAGACCGGCCCGCCGAGCAACGCGATAACGCTCATTGCGATGACACGCTTTGCGGGGCGTAGAGGCCAGAGCCCGAGAAGAGTTGTGCGGGGTTCTCGCGGGACTTTCATGAGGAACACCACGGCGAGCGTGGCCAGCGCTGGCGTGTACATCATCACCGACGACAGCACTCGCATCAGCAGTTCGTCAGGGGAAGCTTGTCCAAGGTAGGCCGGGAGAATCACTGCCCAGGCGAGGGCGCACGCGAGGACCGTGAACATGATGACGGCGAGCCAGGGCACCCGGGGGGCAAGCTGGGGTGAAGTGTTCTCGCCAGCCGGCTCGATGCTGGTCAGGCGTGGCTGATCTGAACGGTATGTGCGCATCATGATCCTCTTTTCGACGCCTGGTGTGTCGTCGTCTCGGACGTGTGGTTCAGCGCTGTGACAGCGCGGTCTCAATCGAAAGCACGGTCTGGTCGGGATTGTCGACTTCGATGTAGAGACGCTTGAACTCGACGTCGTCAAGAGTGATGACGATTGCCCTCTCCGGGTCTGCCACGTCCCAGAACACGCGGTCGCCGTCCTGCACGAACGTCCCACCGAGATACCGGCCGTAGAAGTCGGTGCCCAGCACCTTCCTGCCCGGCCACTCGGGCGCCTTCGTGAATCCGGGCCAGCCTGTGGGGAGCCCGGCGTCGGCGGTGACGCCGCGTACATTCGCCAAGGGGATCGTCAACTCGCTCTTGAACGCGCCGATCTTGCGGATGCCTTTCAACGTGATGACGAGGTCCTCGCCGGTAATGCTCACTTCAGCCATTGTCTTCTTCCTTCGATCGCAGGGAATCTGTCGTCTTTTCCAATGCAACTCCCGCGCGTGCGAGAAGTCGCCTGTAGATCTGCTCGCTCGCTGGGACACCTGTCGCATCGAGCGAGAGGAGCACGGATCGGGCGGAGGCGCAGACCACGCCATCGTGAACCGCGCGCTCCCGAAGCGCCACGACTGTGAGATCAATCACGAGATCGCTGTCTCGTTCTGGCGTCGAGGCTGCCTCGCCGAAGGCGAGGCGGAACAGCTCCGCCTTGCTGCCGAACGCCCCGTACAGGCTCCCTCGCAGCAGCCCCGTCGCGTCGACCAAGTGACTGATCGATGCGCCTTCGTAACCGCGATCAGCGAACTGCCGAGCAGCGCTCAACAGCACCTCGCCGCGATCGAACTTTGGAATACCAGCCATGCCCTCACCCTATCCATGTATGACCGATCAGTCAAGAATGCATGGACGCTCCCCCCGGTGGGCTGCTGCGTATCCATGCGTCGGTGATCGGGGTGGATCACCCCCGGGTGATCCGAGCACCGGATCAAGGCCCTCTCGCCCGGTCACCACGCGCGTTCACTCCGGTTCACTCGTCTGGCAGCCAATACGCCGGTACTCGCTCGGGGAGAGCGAGACTGCGGGGCAACTGGCGGGCATCGACGTCAGGCTTCTGTCACACTGGCGCAATGCCCGCCGCTATCCAGGAGTGCGCCCCCGCGACGCTGGCTTCCCGCGGCGGCGATACCCCGCCCGCCGATGCCCCCCGGGGCTGCTCCGGCCTCGCGGCGGCCGGTCAACGATGGGACGGTACCGATGGCCATCCTGATTGATCCGCCGATCTGGCCGGCCCACGGCACCACGTTCTCGCACCTGGTCTCCGACGCGTCCTTCGCCGAGTTGCACACATTCGCCGCTAGCGCCGGGATACCGCCGCGGGCCTTCGACCGAGACCACTACGACGTCCCGCTGCGCATGTACGACGAGCTGATCGCCCGCGGCGCGCAACCCGTGCGCGCCCGCGACCTGGTCCGCCGCCTCATCGCCGCTGGCCTGCGCCGCCGGGCCCACCTCCAGCCGGCGGACCCGCCGCAGCCGGCCGGTTGAGCCGCCGCGCAGCGGCGAGTCGAAACCTGTGCCCCTGCCGCGTTCCTCCCGCAACCGCCCGTGATCGTTATCAAATCGATACACTTCCACAAAAGTGCCTGGTCGGAGCAGGGTTCGCTGATGGCACTCTGCCGCCATGGCGGCTCGATGCCCTCCTGATAACTTGAACCTTCCCGCTGGCCCGGCAAGGGTGGGGCCGCTGGGAGATACCCCGCAGAAGCCGGTAATCGCGGCTCTGCCGGGGCAAATTTTGGCATGAGGTGGCGCTGTGCACGGAAGGTGTCGCCTGGTCCTCCGCGGCGGGTTCGCATGCGTTGACGGGGGCAGGAACTGTCCGCGAGTAGTGCCGTCAGGAGGAAAGCTGTGCCCGTTATCTCGGCCAGCCACCTGTACAAAGTCTTTGGACGCCAGCCGCAGCGCGGCGTCGAGGCCCTGAAACTAGGAAAGCCCAGAGCAGACCTGAGATCCGACGGCCTGACCGCCGCCGTGATCGACGCCAGCTTCGACGTCGAGCCAGGCGAGATCTTCGTCGTGATGGGGCTGTCGGGATCCGGCAAGTCCACCCTGATCCGCATGGTCAACGGCTTGCTGCCGATGACCGCCGGTGAGCTCGTCATCGACGGTCGGGAACTCGGCTCGCTGGATGCCAAGGGTCTGCGGGAGGTGCGGCGCGAGAAGGTCTCGATGGTTTTCCAGCACTTCGCGTTGCTGCCGCACCGCACCGTCGGCGAGAACGCCGCCTACGGACTCGAGATCCAGGGCATCAACAAGGCAGACCGGGAAAAGCGCGCCGAGGAGGCCCTCGACCTGGTCGGTCTGGGCGGCTGGGGCGGCTACCGCCCCGACGAACTGTCCGGCGGCATGCAGCAGCGCGTCGGCCTGGCCAGGGCGCTGGCAGCGGGTACCGACATCATGCTGATGGACGAGGCGTTCTCCGCGCTCGACCCGCTGATTCGCCGCGGCATGCAAGATCAGCTCATCGAACTGCAGGACAAGCTCGATAAGACGATCCTGTTCATCACCCACGACCTCAACGAGGCAATGCGCCTGGGGGACCGGATCGCCATGATGCGCGACGGGCGGATCGAGCAGATCGGCACCGCCGAGGACATCCTGAACGATCCGGCCAGCAACTACGTTGCCCAGTTCGTCGCCGATGTCGACCGCACCCGCGTGCTGACCGCCGAACACATCGCCGAGCCTCCCTATGCTGTGCTCGGCGCCGAACAGGGCCCGCAGGCGGCACACAAACTGCTGCGCGAGAACCAGCCGCAATGGTTGCTCGTGGTCAAGGGCGGCCGCACCCCGATAGGGGTGCTGTGGGAAGAGGATGTCGCCCGGGCGGTCCGCGACGGCGAACGTGACCTGCCGTGGTCGCCGGTGCACGAGATGCCCGTGGTGGATCGGCACACCCCCATCAACGAGCTCTTCGGCCACGCCGCGCACCACCGCTCACCCATCGTCGTCGTCGACGACGAGAACCACCTCGTGGGGGTCATCCCGCGAGTCACCCTGCTGGCCGCCCTCGACGGCGACCACAGCGAATCCGCCACCGCCACCGCAGGAGCCGCCTCGTGACTCCCCTCGACATCATTCCCAGGATCCCGGTGGGTGAGGTCATCGAGAGTGGCCTCGACTGGATCAAGGACACCTTCGAGCCCGTGCTCGAGGTGATCCGCACCATCGGCAACAGCCTCGTCGACGGGTTCACCGAGCTGCTGCTGGCGCCGCCGGAACTTGTGCTCGTGCTGATCTTCGCCCTGCTCGCGTGGCTGGTGCGTTCCTGGAAGCTCGCCCTGGGCACCGGGGTGTCGTTCCTGTTCATCATGAGCATGGATCAGTGGGATCACGCGATGGAGACCCTCGCACTGGTGGTGATCTCCACCCTGATCGCGCTGGTCATCGCCATCCCGCTGGGCATCTGGGCGGCCAAGAGCCCCGTCGTCAGCGCCATAGTGCGGCCAGTGCTTGACTTCATGCAGACAATGCCGGCGATGGTGTACCTGATCCCGGCAGTGTTCTTCTTCAGCCTCGGCGCGGTCCCGGGCATGTTCGCCACGATCATCTTCTCGCTGCCGCCTGGGGTCCGGCTCACCGAACTCGGCATCCGCCAGGTCGACAGCGAGACAGTCGAGGCTGGGCAGTCCTTCGGGGCCACCGAGTGGGAGATCCTACGCGGCATCCAGATCCCGCTGGCCATCCCCAGCATCATGGCCGGGATCAACCAGGTCATCATGCTCGCACTGTCGATGGTGGTCATCGCAGGCATGGTCGGCGCTGACGGTCTCGGTAAGGAAGTGGTCAGCGCCCTGTCGACGGTCAACATCGCCAAGGGCGTCGAGGCCGGACTGGCGATCGTGATCCTGGCGATCTTCCTCGATAGGTTCACCGCCGCACTCGGGGCCATCGGCCAGCAGAAGTCATCCTTGATCGCTATGTATCGCACGTGGTCCGCCCAGCGCGGCGCCACCCACGAAACCAACGCAGAGACCGTCTCTGCGTGAACCCCAATCGGAAGGCAAACTGACCGTGAACGTCACCCGCACTAAGAAACTGGCGGCCGTCCTCGCAAGTGCCGCCCTTGCTACCTCCCTCGCCGCGTGCAATTCCGACGCGACCACCTCCGACACCAGTTCGCAGAGCTCCGCCGACCGCGGCGCAGCCGACAAGACCATCACCCTCGGCTTCATCCCGTCGTGGACCGATGGTTTGAGCACCGCCTACCTGCTGTCGAACCAGCTGGAGCAGCTGGGCTACACGGTGGAAATGGAAGAGCTCACCGAGGCGGGTGTGCTGTACACCGGCCTGGCCAACGGCGACGTCGATATCTACCCCTCGGCATGGTCCGAGGTGACCCACGCCGAGTACATGAAGAAGTACGGCGAAAGCATTGAGGATCTCGGTGCCTACTACGACAACGCCAAGCTCACCTGGGCGGTCCCGGCCTACAGCGAGATCCAGTCCATCGCCGACATCCCGAACTATGCCGAGGCTTTGGATCAGCGGATCATCGGTATCGAGCCCGGCGCCGGCCTGACCAAGGCGTCGCTGGAGCAGGTAATGCCCACCTACGGCCTGGAGGGTGATTTCGAACTGGTCACCTCCTCGACCTCGGCGATGCTCGCCGAGCTGGAGTCGGCCACCGACGATCAGGAAGAAATCGTCGTGACGCTGTGGCGTCCGTTCTGGGCCAACAGCACCTACGACATGCGTGATCTGGAGGACCCCGAAGGTGCCCTGGGCGATGCCGAGGCGCTGCACTTCCTGGGCCGCGACGGGTTCGCTGAGGATTACCCGGATATCGCCGAGTTCATCGCCGGGATCAAGCTCGACGACGATCAGTACGGCAGCCTGGAGGACATGGTTGTCAACGAGTACGGCGAGGGCAAGGAAGCCGAGGCGGTCCAGGCCTGGATCGACGCGAACCCCGACGCCATCGAATACGACCCCTGAGCCGAGGCCATTCGAGCACCTAGATGGGGCGGCGGACAAGTGGTCCGCCGCCGCTTGTCATGCCTGGCTCATCCCAATGCCCGACGCGCCGGCCTTGGCCGGGGGCTATTCCACGACGATGACGGCGTCGTCGTTGGGGATCTCGACGAAGGTGCGGCCGGGAGTCATCAGCAGCGGCGTCTTGTCGTCGAGGGTGAACTCGAAGGGTGAGTCGACTGCCTTCTTGGCCCAGGTCCCGGTGACGTACTTGCCGCCGGTGGCGTAGAGGAACTCGCCGCCGGCATCGATCAGGTCCTGGATCGGCTCCGCGTTACCATCGCCTTCGGCCAGCTTGTCCGTGTACTGCGCCGCCTTGATGACCAGCACGTTGTCGGTGGTCACCCTGGCCCCGTCGAGCTGGACGTGTTCGCCCCACGGCATGCTGCGCAGGTAGGTGCCCGATGCGGCGTCGAAGTCATAGCCCATGAGGTAGCCATCGCCCTTCCACGGCACCCCGACGTGCGTGGCTGCCTGGCCAGCGGCGGCGCTGGGCTGGTCGACGTCGGTGGCGAAGGGGAAGTAGGCGGCCGGTGGCCCGTCGGGGAAGGCCTCGGAGGCCTGGCTCAGCGCGCCCGGGTGGCACACCAGCGCCCGGTCGTAGTAGGTATCTCCCTGGTAGACGCGGATACGGTCCTTGTTGACCGAGTAGGCATCGGTGCCCTTCATCGCGAGATAGGTCAGATCCGAGACGATGAACTCCGAGAATTGGGCCACATAGTTCTTCACCCATCCGGAGCCGCCGCTGCTGGCGAGCACTGCTGTGATCGGCGCCAGTAATGGAACGTCGGTGGGGCGAATGGAGCGAACTGGTGCGACGTCGGGGGGCATTGTTGCGTGATAGACCGGCATGAGGCGGGTGCTGCTGTATCCGTCCGAATCCGGGTAGCCGTCGAGTTCCACGAAGACTATGTCGGCGTCGTTGATGCCCGCCTGGGGGTGCTCTCGCTCGTTGTCTGGCACTTTCACCGCGACAGCGGCGTGCATGGGGGCCGCAGCATCCTCCAGGAGGTGTCCGGTCAGTGGCCAGCGGGGCCGATTATCGCTTGACGGCGACGGTGCCGGGCTCGTGGGTGCTGCGGGAATGTGGCTCGGCGTGGGGGGAGTTTCGGCCGGCTGGGGTGCGCAACCGGCAAGACCAAGACCAGATATTCCAGCAATATGTAGCGCGGTTCGTCGATTGAGCGCGTCCATTGTCGTTGCCTTTCACCGGTGACGTGGGCCACGACCGCAGATCCTACGCCGAAGGCCCAGGGGCTTTGGTAGAGGAGTATGCGTGTCGGTTCGGTGAACTATCACCCCGGGAACAACGCCAATGAGGTTTCCGGGCAAGGAAAAGTGGCGCGAACAAGTTCCAGCCGGTCCTCGACGACACGACCGGGAACGCGATCATTGACACCCGGGGGTGGGAGATGAAGCTCACCCTGGGACGGGTCGATCATCATTGCCGAGGCCCCGGATCGCGGTTTCGCCTCGACGCGGCAGGCGATCAGGTATGCCCGTCAGGCCGTGGCCGCTGGGCAGCCGGTGACGGTGGTGGGGGCACTGTGGTCGCAACGCGACAGCCCCCAGCTAGGCTGGAAGGGTGGCCCAGCCCCCGACATTTCGTCAGCGCCTGCGCCGGGTCCTCGAACCGATACCCGGCGCCGTGCCGTTGGTTCGGCTCGTGGCCGAAACCGTCCGGGTCACGCTCACCTTCCGGGTCACGGGCCTAGCTGCCGAGGCGGCCTTCTTCACGCTGCTGTCGCTGCCGCCGCTGCTGCTGGGGCTCGTCGCAGGGGCTGCGTTCGTCTCGCAATGGTTGGGCCCGACGACGCTCCTGCAGATTGCCTCCGCCATTGAGCAGTGGTCACTGACGTTCCTGACTGCGCAGACTGTCCAGGACGTCATCATGCCTACGCTGTTGCACACGCTGAGCGTGCGCCGCGCCGATGTGTTGTCGATAGGCTTCCTGGTGGCGCTGTGGTCAGGATCGCGGGTACTGCATGTCCTGTTCGACGCCGTGTCGATCATGTACGGCCAGGGCGGGCACCGCAGCATCCTCCGGGCCCGGTTGATGGCGCTGATCACCTACGTGGTTGCGGTGCTCGGCGCCGGGGTCACGCTGCCGCTGTTGCTGATCGGCCCCAGCGTCCTTCGCCACTGGCTGCCAGACCCGCTCGAGATCCTTGTCACCGCGTATTGGCCGCTGGTCGGGCTCGTAGGGCTTGCCAGCCTCACAGCGTTGTATCACTTCGCGACCCCCAACCGATCGCCCTACGTGCGGGACGTGCCCGGCGCCGTGGTGACTGTGGCCTTGTGGGCTGGCGCGTCGGCGCTGATCCGCAACTGGGCCGTCGGGATCAGCGATTCACTATCCCTGTTCGGGCCGCTGACCGCGCCGATCATTCTGTTGGTCTACCTGTACTTCAGCATGTTCGCTGTGCTGGTGGGGGCGGCGACGAACGCGGCGATTCGCCGGCTATGGCCACCGCCGGAATATCGCGGCCCCATCGTGCAGGCAAGCCAATGGTGGGATCAGCGGCGCCAACGTCACCGTCGACGGGTCGTCATGGTGAGCCAGGAGGAAGCGGAATCCGCCGCGTCGCCAGGGGATCCGGGCGACGGCCACGAACCGGCGCCAAACCCGACACAATAGATTCAACAGCGACAGGGAGGTCCACCACGTGAGCGACACCGCAGCCAGCCACATCATTTCCGAGGGCACCACAGCATTGGGGATCGAGTTCGGATCGACAAGGATCAAGGCGGTGCTCATCGGCCCCGATCACCAGCCGCTGGCCACCGGCGGCTTCGACTGGGCCTCGCGCCTGGCCGAGGGGGTGTGGACCTACCGCCTCGACGACGTGTGGACCGGGCTGCGGGCTGCCTATGCCGACCTGGCCGCCAACGTGTCAGCCACGCACGGCGTGGAACTGGAACGGATCGGCGCGCTGGGGATCTCCGCCATGATGCACGGCTATCTCGCATTCGACGCCGCCGGCCAGCAGCTGGTTGCTTTCCGGACCTGGCAGAACACCTCCACCGGGCAGGCCGCGGCCGAGCTCACCCAGGTGTTCCAGCACAACATCCCCCAGCGATGGAGCATCGCGCACCTGCGCCAGGCGATCCTCAACGGCGAGGACCACGTCGGCCGGATCGACTACCTGACCACCCTGGCCGGGTATGTGCACTGGCAATTGACCGGCGAGCGCGCGATCGGCGTCGGCGACGCCTCGGGCATGTTCCCGATCGACGCCTCAACCGGCAGCTTCGATCAGCGGATGCTTGAGGCATTCGACGGGCTCATAGCCGATCAGCACCTGGGCTGGAAAGTGGCAGACATCCTGCCCCGCGTCTTGTCCGCCGGTCAGCCAGCCGGTGCGCTCAGCGTCGACGGCGCCCGCCTGCTTGATCCCAGCGGAACCCTGCGGGCCGGGGCCCCGGCCGCCCCGCCGGAGGGCGACGCAGGCACGGGAATGGTCGCGACGAACGCCATCGCCCCGCGCACCGGCAACGTGTCCGCCGGGACCAGCATCTTCGCGATGATAGTGCTGGAGCGTCCGCTGTCGCAGTTGCACACCGAGATCGACCTGGTCACCACCCCGGCGGGAGATCTGGTGGCCATGGCCCACTGCAACAACGGCACAGTCGATCTCAGCGCCTGGGTCGGGCTGTTCGGGGAGGCCGCCGCTGCGCTCGGTGCCCAGGTGGACACGACGACGCTGTTCGAGACGCTGTATCGCTCGGCACTGCTCGGTGAGGCCGACGGCGGGGGCATGCTCGCCTACAACTACCTGGCCGGGGAGCACGTCACGGGCCTGGAGGCGGGACGTCCGCTGTTCGTGCGTACCCCCGATTCATCGTTCACGCTCGCGAACTTCATGCGCACTCATCTGTTCGCGTCGCTGGGTGCGCTGCGCGTCGGGCTCGATGTGCTCACCGGCGAGGGAGTGCAGATCGATTCGATGTTCGCTCACGGCGGCCTGTTCAAGACCCCCGAGGTGGGGCAGCGTTTCCTGGCCGCGGCGATGAAGACCCCAGTCTCGGTGGGTGACCTGGCGGGCGAAGGCGGCGCCTGGGGCATGGCGCTCCTGGCCAGCTACCTGGGATCCGAGGCTCAGTCGCTGCCGGAATGGCTCAACCGTGAGGTCTTCGCCGGGGCCGATGTGCAAACCGTGGCGCCGCAGGACGCAGACGCCGCGGGCTTCGACGATTTCTTCGCCCGTTACCAGGCGGGGCTTCCCATCGAGCAGCAGGCGGTGAGCAGTCTCACCGCAGCCCTGGGCTGAGCCGGGCAGTGGGGCCGAGCCGGTGTCGGCGCGGAGGGCCGCGGCTCAACCAGCCGCCGGGGTGCCCTCGGCCAGGCATTGCTCGGCGTAGTGGCAGGCGGCTCGCCGCTGCCCGGCGGAGGGCGGCTCGGCGGCGACGGGCCGCAGTTCGGGGATCTGCTCCTGGCACAGCTGGGTCACGTTGAGAGTGCAGCGGCTTCGAAACGCGCACCCGATGAGAGCGCCATTGCCCGGTACTCGGTCGGGGTGATCCCTTCGCTGCGAGGTCTGGAGGCGTCGGGAGCGGCGATTGCGAGACTCACAGCGCAGCGACCGTGCAACCGTGGCCTTCGTCGCTGCGACTGCATCAGCGGACACCATCAGTTCGCCTCCCGGAACTCATGTCGTTTGTAGCGGAGCAACAGGGAGTCCGGGGGTACATGCATCTGCCGTCGTTGAGCGAGCAGGCCCGCGGTTCTGGCTTCCCGCTGGATGTGCAGCACTTGGCGGCATGGCTGGATTTCTCGCTGGGCGATGTGCGGCCACGCCCCGCCCACTTGGCCCGGCTACGCCGAGCTGGTGTGCCTGGCGGAGGCGCTGGGTGATCCGCTGACGTGGCCTACCGCATCCGGCGGGCCGAACAACGCCTCGGCGTCGACCTCAAGGACCCCGACGCCCGCTTCGGCGTCCACCTCGCCTGCCGAATCCAAGCCCTCGGCCGTCCCATCGCGGCCCAGGCGTAGGTGGTCATGACGTTGGTGACACGCAGGTCGGGGAGAGGGCCCTCGGGATCGACCACGTGGCCTCACCCGCTCGGGTGATGTTCCCCCGGTGGCCGCCTGGTTGGATGGTTGCCATGTCTGTGCGGTCCGCGTTCGCTGCGGCTTGGCGACGCCTCGGGTCATCGGATGGTGCGGCAGCTTCGCTGGGCAGCATTGTCGTCGTGATCGCCTCAGCCGCCGGGTTGTTCCTGGCCACCACAGCTGCGGTGATCCTGACATTTCCGAGGCTGCCCCTCGCGATGCAGATCGGCTACCTGGCGGCATCGGCGCTCGTGCACGCAGGCACGCTCGCGGGGCTGACCCGCCCGTGGCTGGGGCTGGGGCTGGCCGCGCTGGGAATGCTCGGGCTGGTTATACCGATCCCGGCAGAAAGTGTCGGGCTGACCACGGGCCTGCTGCTGCCTAGCGCGGCCGCGTTCCTGATCAGCGTCTGGCAGGGCGGCATCAGCCAGCGTCGGGGGCTGCCTGCCGCCACGCTCACGGTGGTGCTGATCGGGACGACGGCGGTTTCGGCGCTGTATCGGTTCGGGTATCCGGGCTGGGCGGAGTCCCAGGCCGCCATCGTGTCGTGGATCTCCTATGGCGTGCCGAACCTGGCGGTGTTCGCGGTGGCGAGCGCGGTGCGACGGCGTCGCCGTGCCCGGCGCGACCGGGAGGCGGAGCGGCAGCGGGACGCCGTGCAGGCTGAGCGGGCCGCCATCCGGCGTGACCTGCATGACATCGTCTCGCACTCACTGACGGTGATGATCGCCCAGGCCGAAGCGGCCCGCATCACCACCCAGGATCCGGCCGCAGACGCCAGCCTCGAACGCATCGCCGAGACCGGACGCGAGGCATTACGCGGGTTGCGCGGCATGATCGCGGTACTCAGCGACTCCGAGCGGGTCAGCCTCGAGCCGGGCCCGGCGCTGACCGATGTGGAGCCGCTGGTTGCCTCGGCTGCTACCGATCACCATCGCACGCACTTCGAGGTGGAGGGCCAGCCTCGCCCCCTGACCCCCGAGGCATCCCTGGCGTTGTACCGCGGGGTGCAGGAGGCCCTCACCAATGCCATCCGGCACGTCGCGCCGCCCGCCGAGATCCGCGTGGCCCTCTGCTGGCGGGCCGCGCACGTCACGGCCCGGATCCACGACGACGCAGGCTCGGGCCTGTCGCACGTCGAGGACGCCTCGGGCACCGGGCTGATCGGTATGGCCGAGCGGGTGCGTGCCGCCGGGGGATCCCTGGAGATCTCTCGCGAGTCCGGCTGGACCGTGACCATCACACTTCCCGTGGAGTCGACATGACCATTCGCCTGATGCTCGTCGATGACCAGGACCTGCCACGTGAATCGCTGGCCACGGTGCTCGGCGCCGACCCGCGGATCGAGGTGGTGGCATCGGTCGGCACCGGAAGCGCCGCCGTTGAACAGGCCCTGCTGCGCCGGATCGACATCGTGCTGATGGACATCCGAATGCCGGGAATGGACGGGATCCAGGGCACGCGGGCGGTGCTGGAGCACAGCCCCGATACCCGTGTGCTGGTGCTCACCACGTTCGACCTGGACGAGTACGTCGTGCAGGCGATCCGCGCCGGAGCCAGCGGCTTCCTCACCAAGGACGCCCGCCCGGCGGAGCTGATCGAGGCTATCATCGCCATCAGCAACGGCGACGCAGCCGTCTCGCCACGGGCCACGGCAACCCTGCTGCCCTGGTGAAGCAGGCGCCGATGCCGCCGCGGGATCCCCTGGCTGTGCTGAGCCCCCGGGAACGCGAGGTGACCCAGCTGCTGGCGGCGGGGGCGTCGAATGAGGCGATCGGCCGCCGGCTGTACCTGACCGAGAACACAGTCAAGACCCACGTGCGCTCGGTGCTGGCGAAACTCGGCCTGCCGGACCGGATCCAGGTGGTGATCTGGGCCTACGAGAACGGGGTCGTTGCCCCCGGAGATCACCCGCTCGGGTGAGCCGGGCTCGCTCCGAGGCGTGATGTCGCGGGCATGTCTGGCCCGCCACAGTGGGTCTGTCACACCGACACATGACAGGTCGTCACTAGGAGCTTCTTTCGTGTCCACCACTCCCCTCGCCACACCAGGCGGTAAACAATCACCGCCAGCCCTTCCGTCGCGAACGAAGGTAGTTCGAAGCGCCACTTTGTCGCTGATAATTCTTGCGGTGCTCACCACGGCATCGATCGGTGGCTCCCTGATCATCGACCCCACCTCCGAGCTGACAAACCAGCTGACCCCGCTCAATCAGCTGCTTCCCGCGATCTCGCTGGTGCTGGCGCTGGTGATTGTCCGGCCGGGCGCTGTGATGCGCACCATCGGGATCACCCCGCTGCGGCCGGCTCGCAGGGCGATCGGCGGCAGCCTGCTCACCTTCGCGGCCATGGTCATCGCCCCGCTGATTGCTTTGGCCCTGTGTCTGAGCTTGGGCATTGCCGAGGGGCAGATCCCCGATACATTGCCCACGCTGCTGAGCCTCGTCGGACCTGTGCTGGTGTTAAACGTGGTGGTGTGCCTGGGCGAAGAGGTGCTGTGGCGCGGCTGGCTGCAATCGGCGTGGGCGCACTGGGGTTGGTTCCGCTCGAGCCTGGTCATCGTCGTGATCTGGGTCGCCTGGCACCTCCCGGTCATGACTATTTACGCCCTGGTCGGGGAAGCGTCATGGCCTGGGATGGTCACCGGCACCATCAACATGGTCTTCGCTGGCGTGATGCTCAGCGCGCTGCGGCTCCGATTCGGCTCCGTGTGGCCCGCCGTCATCGGCCACGCCACGTTCAATACCTTCGGGCCGCTGATCAACTCCAACTTCATCGTCGGCGGAGTCGACTCCGAGGCCATGTGGGCCATGTACGGCTTCGTGTGGATCATCTACGTGGGGCTGATAGTTCTCGCGCGTCGTGGCCAACCGGCGCTCGTGGCGACGACGGCCTGACCGGCCCACTCGGCACTGGCCGGAATGCCCGGCTGGTGTCGGCCCCGCTGCCGGAGAATGTGATGTTGTCAATCCCGGCTGCCAGGTGCCAAAAGGTCTACTTGCAGGGCGAGTAATTCTCGCGCTAACCTGCCGGGCGTGAGTATTTGTCGCAACTATTTGAGTATTCAAACCCTTGCGACGCTGTCGTGATGGAGAGGCCGACGGCATTCTGCGATCGCCGACGACGCCGTGCCATTTCCACACCACGGTGAGACAAGACGGGAGAAAAAGCATGTCTGTTCGTAATGCGCCGAATAGCGCCGCCAAGGCGCCGGTTGTCGCCGCCGCCACGCTGGCGCTGGTCGCCGGTGGTGTGGCGTGGGCGCCGTCGGCCGCGGCCCAGACCTACACCAAGTCCTTCGAGGTCAGCTGCACCCAGGCCTATGTCAACGCGGGCGCGCCCTTCCCGGTGCAGGTGGATGTCACCCTCGAGGTGCCAGATGAGCTCACCGTCGGTGATGTTGTGGAGCCCCAGGTTGATCTCAACCTGACGATGGACCCGGGGGTGGCCTTCACCATCACCGGATACGGCTACGACACCCTCAATGGCTTGGTTGACGCCACGGTTCAGGTGGTTGAGGGCGGCACCGTCACCGATCTGACCGCCACCGACTTCGTGTTGCCGAGCACCGAGGTCTCCTCTGCCTCGCAGCAGATTTCGATGGTCACCTCGCCGGAGTTCCCCTCCTACACCACACTGCAGGAGGGCAACGCCACGGTGATCATGAGCGGCGGATTCGTCACCGTGCACGACGTCGTCGTCGCCAACAGCGTGACCGGGAACAGCTTCGCGCTGGGCGATTTCAACTGCAGCGCCGAGGACACCATCGAGGTCGGCGTGATGGCGCTGGCCCCCGAGGTTACGCCCGAGCCGGCCACCTCGCCCACCGTGGCACCGACACCGGGGGTGCCCATCGCGGCCGCCGGCTCGTCCGACGGCGCAGATTCCAGCCCACGGGCCAGCGGCGTCGGGCTGCCGAGCAGCGGCAACTAGCCGCCTCGGCCCACCGGGGACCGGGGCTCAGTAATCGATGCCCCGACGCGCGCGCACCCCAGTGTCATAGGCGTGCTTGATCTTGCGCATCTCGGTGACTGTGTCGGCAATGTCGATCAGCGCGTCGCTGGCTGCGCGGCCGGTGCAGATCACCGTGGTCGCGGGGGCGCGCTCCCGGATGCCGCCGATGACCTCGGCCTCGGGAACCCAGCCGTACGTGATGGGGTAGGTGACCTCGTCGAGGACCACCAGGCGGTACTCGCCTGAGGTGAGGCGTTCGCGGGCCAGCCGCCAGGCCTCGCGCGCGATCCCGGCCGACTCGTCCAGGTCGGCGCTTTCCCAGGTGAAACCGTCGCCGTGGGTGAGCCAGTCGACGCCCAGTTGACGCGCGATCTCGGCCTCGCCGGAGCGCCACCGCCCAGACTTCACGAACTGCACCACAGCCACCGGCCAGCCGCGGGCCACCGCGCGCATGATCATCCCGAACGCCGCGGTGGACTTGCCCTTCCCATCGCCGGTGTTGACCAGCACGAGGGAGTCAACCTCGCGTTTGGGGGGCCGGGGGCCGGGTCCGGTGGGCAGGCTCATGAGGGTCCCTTCGGGTCAGCCGGTGGCGCGGGTGGCGATGACCGCAGGCCCGCAGGCGCGGTCGAGTACCTCGACGCGCGCAGCGTAGGTCTGGTTCAGCAGGTCGGCGGTCAGCACATGGGCGGGAGCGCCGTCGCGCACGGCACGGCCCCGGTCGAGCAGCAGGATGCGCTGCGCGTACTGGCCGGCCAAGGTCAGATCGTGCATGGCGGCCAGCACTGTGAGGCCGCGTTCGTCGCGGATCTGATCCACCAGGTCGAGCACTGTTTGTTGATGGCCGACATCGAGCGCGCTGGTGGGTTCGTCGAGCAGCAGCACGCGCGGTTCCTGGCACAGCGCGCGAGCCAGCATGACCCGTTGCAATTCTCCACCGGACAGGGCGTCGGCGGGTCGGTCGGCGAACTCGGCGAGCCCAAGCCGGGCGATCTCGGTGTCGACGGCGTTCTTGTCGTGGGCGGATTCGGTGGCGAACCGGCGCAGGAAGGGGGTGCGGCCCAGGCTGATCAGATCACGGGCCGTCATCCCGGCGGGGATCACCGGCTGCTGCGGCATCAGCGCGACGATCCTGGCGAGCCTGCGGCGGGCCAGCCGGCGCGGATCGTGTCCTCCGATCGTGATGTCGCCGGTGAACGGCAGCAGGCCGGCGATAGCGTGCAGCAGCGAGGTCTTCCCGGCGCCGTTCGGGCCGACGATGGCCAGCCACTGCCCGGCGGCCAGCCTCACATCGAGGTCGGTCACGACGTCGGCATTGCCGCGGCGGATGCTCACGCCACTGATCTCGACGCCGCTCACGAGACGCTCCGGCTGCGGCGCAGCACCACCAGGAAGAAGGGCGCGCCGATGAAGGCGGTCACCACCCCGATCGGCAGTTCTGCGGGGGAGACCGCGCTGCGGGCCACGACGTCGGCCAGGACCAGGAACGCCCCGCCCAACAGCATCGTCATCGGCAACAGCATCCGGTAGGAGGTGCCGAAAATCAGGCGGATGGCGTGGGGCACCACTATCCCGACGAAGCCGATGAGCCCGCTGACCGCCACCACGGCTGTGGTTCCCAGCGTCGCGGTGAGTACCAGGAGCAGTCGCACCCGGCCGACGTTGATGCCCAGGCTGGTGGCTTCCACGTCCCCGACGGCCAGCACGTCAAGAGTGCGACGGTGCAGCAACAGCACTAGCCAGCTCACCGCCACCCAGGGCGCCACGGCGATCACATCGGACCACCCGTTGGTGCTGAGCTGGCCGAGCATCCACGAGTAGACGGCCAACAGCGAATCATCGAAGCGTTGCTGCACGTAGGTCTGCACAGCGCTGAAGAATGCCGCCACCGCGACACCGGCCAGCACTATCACTGTCGCGGTGCGGCCGCCGCCGACGGTCGCGCCGAGCGCGTAGGTGGCCGCGACGGCCACCAGGCCTCCCGCGAAGGCAGCCAGCGGAACCCCGATGGGCCCAATGGTGCCGCCGTTGGCGATCGCCAGGGTGGCACCGAGCCCGGCGCCACTGGAAACTCCCAGCAGATAGGGATCGGCCAGCGGGTTACGGAACACCCCCTGGTAGGCGGCGCCCGAGACCGCGAGCGTGGCGCCGACGATGGCTCCGAGTATCACGCGGGGGACTCGGATCCGCCACAGGATCGCCTGCTGTTGTGCGGTCAGCCCCGATTCGATGTTGATGCCGGGAATCGCATTCGCAAACTCCTGAAACACCCCGGCCGGGGTGAGCCCGGCGGGGCCGATCAGGACCCCCGCGAGCAGGGCCAGCCCCAGCACGAGCACCGCCAGGAACCACCGCCCCGGCCGCCAGCCGATGCCTCGCCCGGCGGCGAGTACATCGACGGCAGCGCGGGCGTCGGGGGCCGCGGTGCTCGTGCGGGACAGGGTCATTCGTCGCCTGAATCCAACTCAGTGACCTGCTCGCCGATGGTCTCGACGAAGTCGACCACGCGGGGACCCCACCGGCTGGAGATGTCGGCGTCCAGCTCGACGACATTGCCGCCGGTCACCGCCGTGAGGTTCTCCCAGCCCGCCCGCTCCGCGATGACGGCGGAGGTGACCTGGCAGCACTGGGTGTCGGCGAGGAAGATCAGGTTCGGATCGGCGTCGACGACGTACTCTTCGGACAGCTGCGGATAGGCATCTGTGCCGTCCTCGGCGATGCTCTCGAGGCCGAACAGGCTGTAGACCTGGCCGATGAAAGTGGAACCGGTCACTGTGTACAAGGTGGGATCCAGCTCGTGGAAGTAGGTGGTCCCGGTCAGTTCGGGGGCCTCGGCGACGATGGAGCCGATCTCGGCCTGCATGGTTTCCACCAGATCGGTCGACTCGGTGATGTGCCCGGTGGCGAGCCCGAGACGGGCCATCTGATCGTAGGCGTCGTCGAGGTCGACGGCCGAGGGCAAGACGAGCGTCGGGACGCCTGCCTGCTCCAGAGCTCCGATCATGTCCGGGTTGTCGGTGGCGGACACGACGAGATCGGGGCCGTAGCCGAGGATCGCCTCGACGTTGGGTTCGAACCCGGACAAGTCAGTCGTCGGCGCCTCTTCGGGGTAGTTCGAATTGTCGTCCACAGCGATCACCTGGTCCCCGGCGCCGATCGCGAACAGCGTCTCGGTGGCGGTGGGACTCAGCGAGATGATTGCCTCGGGCAGCGCCTCGATGGTGATGGTGGTGGTGCTGTCGGGGCCGCCGGTGCTCACATCGACGGGGAAAGTGGCGTCGCTGGCCACCGTGGTTTGGGGGGCCTCGGCCTCGGTCTGGGTGGCGGTGGTGTCATTCGAGCAGGCGCCGAGGGCGAGGGCCGCCGCGGCGGCACCGGCGAGCAGCGCTCGGAATCGGCGGGTGATTGGCTGGGTCACAGCATCCTCCGTAGTGGGTGCGGAGGACGAAGATCTGTCGAGCCGCAACGGGCGGATGGCCCCTGAGGCACGAACCGTCCTTCGTCCGAGGACTAGTACGTGGCCGTGGGGCAGATGACCTGGCTTATCCGATCGAATCGGCATCACCGTTGCGGCACAGCGCCGGGTTTTCACCGGACTTCACTGGAAACCCACGACACTCCCATGGGGTGGAAGCCCTCTCAGGATAGCGCACGGCACCTGGCCCCGATTGCCCCTCCGGCTAGGGCCTGGGGGCAGTCGTCGAGTGGTCCACGGCAGGCAGTGACGCCTCGGCCGGGGGATGGGCTTTCCGGCTGGGCGCTGCGGCGTTCACCAGGCTGCCGTCGCGATGCTGACCGCGGTGATCATCGTGGCCGTCATCGCGCAACCAAGCTCCACCACTATCCCGAGCCCGAGAGCCTTGACTGTCTCCCAGCTGGTGGCCAGGGCCTTGCCGAAGTCGCGCAGCCGGAACCACTCGGCCGCCAGGAGTCCCACGACGAAACCCACCGGGAGGCCGATCCCGGGCATCAGGAACATAGCGATGATGCCGACAACGATGCCGATAGCTATCGGCCACTGAGGCACCTGACGTCGCTTCAGGGAACGCCCGGTCAGGAACCAGCTGCTGGCCGCACCGGCGGCCAGGAATGCCGCGGCACAGCCGAAGGCTACCCATCCCCAGGGCGAAGCTCCCCACAGCGCCCAGATCAGGGCACCCACGGCGACCACGATGGAGCCCGGCAGCACCGGGAAAACTATGCCCACCATTCCCACCAGTGCGAGCAGGACGGCGGCGATGGCGGCGAGTACTTCAGGGGTCACACATCAATTCTAGGAGCCGGCAGCAGCCCCGGCCCCAGGCCGGTATCGCGCCAAAAGCTGAAAAAGTACCTCGATCGGCTCGCAACCCGCGACACGCCGACGAAATCTCTCGATCGGCGCACTTTTTCAGTAACTCAGGGCCCAGCCACTAATCGTCGTCGGCTGCCGCGGCCCTGACGTGCTCGTATCGGGCGCCGTTTGTCACCCACCACGTCACGAGCTCGTCGCGCTGCTGCGCCACCCACGCTGGATCCATCTCACCCAGGAGGTTTGTCTGCTCGCCCGGGTCGGCGGCGAGGTCGAATACCTGATCGGTGCGGTCGCCGAAGTAGTGGATGTACTTGTACCCTTCGACCACCGACGCCACACAGTCGGCGGTGTCCAGGCAGCTCATCTTGGTAGTCGACCCGTCCGGGGCGGCCAGGATGGATTGCTCGGTCATCGCCGAGTTCTCGATGTCGAAGCCGAGCAAGTCGATGACGGTTGGCGTCACTGTCGACTGCTGGATCGGCGCATCGTAGCTCCCCGGCTCGACCCAGGCAGGTCCGTGCACCAACAGCGGCACCAGGACTCCCTCGTCGTAGAGATCGTCGTCATGCTGCCAGCCGCCGTGCTCGCCGAAGGCCTCGCCGTGATCGCCCAGCACAACAAACACTGTGTCGTCGTACAAGCCGAGCTGGGTGAACATGTCGATCACGTTGCCGACGAACTGATCCTGTTAGTGGACCCCGTTGAGGTAGGCGTTGAACGTCGGGTCGTCGACGAAATCGATCTGCTCGACCCCGGGCAGCTCATAGTCGTGGTGGGCGGCGACCGTCAGGTAGCTCAGCAGGAACGGCCGGTCGCCGTCGAGCTCCTGGATCCAGCGCTTGCTGGGCTCGAGCATGATGTCGTCTTCGTAGCCGAAGTAGCCTGCGGTGCTGAAGTTGTGCTTCGGCAGCGAGTCAACAGGCCGGAATGTTTCGTAGCCGAAGTTCTCGACGAGGGCGCTTCGCCGTTCGAAGTTTTGGGTGGCCGATTGGAAGAACGCTGTCTCGTAGCCCTGTTCGCCCAGCAGCTCGGGCAGGCACTTGCCCGCCAGGCCGTCGGGTTCGGCCTCGGTATTGGTGTGGTCGAAGGGCGGTTCCATGCCGCATTGGATGGCGGTGACCGCCTTGGATGTGTGGGGAACCGTCGAATAGGCGTTGCTGGCGCTGAGGCTGGTCTGGGTGAGGGAGTCCAGGATCGGGGTGAGCGGGACATCGGTCTCGGGCAGCGCCCGCGTTGCGCGTTGTGATTCCAACGTAATGATCACGACGTTGGGCCGGGCGAGACCATCCTCGCCCACCAGGCGGGTGGTGGCAGGGTCGGCGATCGTGACTGAGTCAGGATCAATGGTGGGCAGAGCACGGGCGCGCTCCAAGGGGGTCAAGACGAGGTTTGTCAGCGCCGCCCGGGAGAACTGGGCGGACGCGTTGGCCGGACTCCACGCCGACAGCATCAGGCACACCACGATGCCTGCGGGAAGCAGCACCCGCCAGCGTTTGTGGCTGCGCAGCCGCTGGACGGTGTGTTGCAGCCAGGACAGCGGCAGGCCTCGGATGACCAGCGGCGCGAGGAGCCGGGGCAGCGGCCACACCAGAGCCAGGCCGGTCACAAGTTCCAGCAGGATCGCCCAGTTGAACTCAGCACCGATGACTCCGCCGACCTCGATGGGGTGCGCGATGAACTGCCAGATCAGCATCGGGGTCAGTGAGCTGCCGGTGATCATCGACACCTCATGGTGGGCCACCAGGATCACCACCAGTAGCGCCGATGATACGTATGCCAGCCGCAAGGCTGGACTGCGGGGCTTGTCGCGCGCCACTAGCAGGACGGCGGCACACCAGAACAGTATCCAGCCGAGCCCGAAGGCCACATCTCCCAGCGCCTGCATCCCGGGCCAGACACCCATCGGGGTATCGGGCTGCGCATTGATACGGATCGCCTTGAGCAGCACGGCGTAGCCGCCCACCCCGCCGGTCAAGATCAGCACCTGAGCCAGCCGGAAGCGTTGATGGAGCGACTGCGGATCAGCGCGCCTTATCAAAGACATAGATATTCCACACTAACCGCCGGGGATGTCACTTCCCGCGCGGGGGCCGTTGAGCGGTGGGGGAGCCCTTGGCGCCTCGGGACGGTGGTGGGGCCTGGTTCGGCCGCCTGGCACCGCGCCTGCGCCGGGTCCCGGCCGGTCGAGAACCACTTGGGGCCACCCCCGCCGCAACCGAGCACCTGCCCCTTTCTATTCTGGAGGGCGTGGATCATCTGCAAGCCACGGACACGGCCCTGATCTTTGAGGGCGGCGGCATGCGCGCCTCATACACCTCTGCCCTTGTCGTGGCGCTCTTAGAGGCTGGTATCGAGTTCGGCTGGGTCGGTGGCATCTCCGCAGGTGTCACGAATGCGTGCAACTTCTTGTCCCGCGACCCGTGGCGCGCCAGGCATTGTTTCACCGATTTCGCGGACGACCCAAACTTCGGTGACCTGCGCACATTCCTACGCGGTCAAGGCCTGTTCAACGCCCGCTATATCTACCAGGAGAGCTCCTCGCCGGGCAGCGTGCTCCCGTTCGATTGGGAGACTTTCACCCGCAGCCGGGCCCAGCTCCGGCTGGGCGCCTTCGACGCCGCCTCCGGTGAGACTGTGTACTGGGGGCGCGAGGACGTGCCCACTGCCGAGGATCTGATGGTCCGCGCGCAGGCCTCCTCGACGATGCCGGTCATCATGCCGCCGGTAGAGATCGACGGCCGGGTCTACGTCGACGGTGCGCTCGGCCCCACCGGCGGCATCCCGATCGATGCCGCCCGCGCCGACGGGTACTCGAAGTTCCTGGTGGTCCTTACTCGGGAAAGGTCATTTCGCAAGGGCCCGGAGCGGGGAAACCTCGCAGTGCGCGGACACTTCCTGCGCTACCCGGCAGTGCCCAAGGCGCTTGCCGAGCGGCCGGCCCGCTACAACGCGGTCCGCGAAGAGCTGTTCGAGCTGGAACGCGCCGGCCGGGCATATCTGTTCGTCCCCGATCACATGCCGGTGCGCAACGGCGAGCGCGACGTCGCGAAACTAAGCGCCAGCCACGAGGCCGGCCTGGCGCAGGCCCGGCGGGAGCTCCCTGCGATCAAGGAGTTCCTACGCCCGGATCCGGCCGGGCCGGTCTCGCCCGGCTGAGCCTCCACCACGGTGCCGCGGGCGTGGGGCGCGCCACGCATCGAACCGACGCCCGAGCGGTGCCGTGACCAGGCCCACCGATCCGCTCCGTGGCGTTGCTCAACAGATGGTGCCGAGGCGAGCTTTTGCCGTGCGCGGGCGTAGCCTATCCCCATGCAATCACTTGTGATCCTGGGGGGTGGGACCGCGGGAACCATGGCGGCGAACCTGCTGCGCCAGCGCTTGGGACCAGGCTGGCGGATCACCGTCGTCGATAGGGACAACGCGCACCCGTATCAGCCCGGGTTCCTGTTCGTGCCGTTCTGGATGAAGCCCCTCCGGGTGGTTCGGGACCGTTGGAAGCAACTCGCCGCCGGCGTCGACCACAGGCAAGCCGAGGTAGCCCGCGTCGATCCAGGCGCCCGCAGCATCGAACTGGCCGACGGTGAAACTCTGGGCTACGACTGGCTCATCATCGCTTCGGGTGCGGTGCCACGCCACGATCTGGTGCCCGGCCTGGCCGACGGGCCGCTGTGGGGGACCAAAATCCATGACTTCTACACCCTCCACGGGGCCAGCGCCCTCAAGCAGGCGCTGCCTGGGTTTCGGGAGGGCAAGCTCGTGGTGCACCTGGCCGAGCTGCCGATCAAGTGCCCGGTGGCGCCGCTGGAGTTCACCTTCCTGGTCGAGGACTACTTCCGCAAGCGCGGGCTGCGGCACAAGGTGGACATCACCTTCGTTACTCCGCTCGACGGTGCCTTCACCAAGCCGGTCGCCTCGAAGACCTTCGGGGATCTGCTGGAGGACCGCAGCGTGCGCGTCGCGGCCGATTTCACCGTCGAGCGCGTCGATCACGACACCCAGAAGCTGGTGTCTTTCGACGGCCGGGAGATCGATTTCGACCTGCTGGTCACGATCCCGCCTCACACCGGGGCGCAGTTCATCACAGACTCGGGCCTGGGTAACGACATGGGCTTCGTCCCGGTCGACAAACACACCCTGCGCAGCGTGCGCCACGAGCGCATCTTCGTGCTCGGGGATGCCTCCGACATTCCGACGTCCAAGGCCGGGTCCGTCGCGCACTTCGCCACCGAGCTGTTCGTGGAGAACTTCCTCGCCGCGATCGAGGGCGCGCCACTGCCCCACCACTTCGACGGTCACGCCAACTGCTTCCTCGAATCCGGACGCGGCGAGGCCCTGCTGCTGGACTTCAACTACGACACCCAGCCACTGCCCGGTACCTACCCCTACCCTGGCGTCGGACCGCTGCGGTTGCTGAAGAACACCCGGCTCAATCATCTGGGCAAGCTCGCCTTCGAGTTCATCTACTGGAACATCCTGCTGCCCGGGCGGCGCCTGCCGGTGCCGCTGCTGATGTCCAAGGCCGGTAAGAAACCACCCAAGGAAAACTGATGCCTACCAATACCCTCAATGGACGCGCGTTCCAGGTCAACGACGAAGGCTTCTTCACCGACCGCGACCAGTGGAGCGACGATCTTGCCGCCGATCTCGCCCAGCTCATCGACATCGACCTGACAGATGCCCACTGGGCGCCACTGCGTTTCATGCGCGAGGACTCGGCCGCCACTGGCGTCACGCCGACCCTGCGCCGGATGCAGACCGTCGGCGGCTTTGACATCCGGGAGCTGTACCGGCTGTTCCCCAGCAAGCCCGCCAAGAAGATGGCCTGGCTGGCCGGTCTGCCCAAGCCCGTCGGCTGCGTCTAGGAGAACATCACCATGGCAACGATCCCTGAGGGATTCATCATCCCCAACTTCGGCGGCACCCCCGCCTCGGCCACGCGCAACGCGCCCGAGGCTGGCTCCACCGGATACAGCGGGCCCCGTAAGATGGCCTTCATCTGCTCCAAGGGCAACCTTGACATGGCCTATCCCGCGCTCATCATGGGCAATGCTGCGCTGGGTGAGGGAATCGAGGTGCACATTTTCTTCACCTTCTGGGGCCTTGACATCATCAATAAGAAGACGAATCGGAACCTTAAATTCACCCTCAGTGGCAACACGGCGATGCACATGCCGGGCCTTGGCCGGCTCAAGCCGGGCCTGGAACACCTGTCGATGCCGCAGGCCATGGGAAATTTACCGGGAATGACGGCGATCGCCACGTCGATGATGAAGCGTCAGATGACCGATCTCGACGTGCCAGACGTCCCCGATTTCATTGATCTATTGGCCGCCGCCGGGGCAAACCTGTACGCCTGCAAAATGACCTTCGACATGATGAAGTTTATTGAGGCGGATCTCCACCCGGCGGTGCAGGGAGTCATCAGCGCCACCGATTTCATCGAGATCGCCGAAGGTGCCCAGATCGTCTTTGTGTAGCCGCTCTCGACCGGCGGGTTACCCGCTTGAATGGGCACGGCCGGGGCTCATCCGGGCTGACCCGAGCGAGCCTTACAGTGGAATGTGTGACACATCCAGGGGAGCCGCACCACCCGACCAACCCGTACGGTCAGTACACCCCCGGCCCGCAGTCGGGCCCGGCCCCGGGCACTTCCCCGGGGGGCTCGCCACAGCGCACCGGCTCCCCATACGATACGCCGCCGGGATTCGCCACGCCCCAGGGCACCGGCTCCCCGTACGGCTCGCCGGGGGTCCCACCCCAAGGGCCTGCCCCGCACGGATCCTGGCCACCGCAAGGGACCCGTAATGCCTGGCCGCCGCGCACTGGTGCCCAACCCCACTTCCCTGGGGCGCGCAACGCATTCCCCGCAACGCCGTATCCGATGCCGCCCCGACGTTCCGGGGGCGGCGCGGGAGCTGCGGTGGCCGGCGTCGGGATCGGCTGTCTCGGCGCGGTCATCTTGGGGCCCATCGTGCTCATCGTTGCCGTGCTGGCGTGGATGGGCGATCTAGCCAGCGAACTGCCGAGCTCGACGCCCTATGAGCCGCCGGCGACGACGCCGGCTCCCGAAGAGCCGTCGACGCCGGAGGAGACAGCCCCGGAGGAAACTGCCACACAAGAGCCTTCCCCGGAGGAGACCGAGGAACACCAAGAGGAGCCGACGGGGCGCCAACACCCCGAACTCGACTACCAAAATGATGACTATTCCCGGCCCAGCCCGGGCGGGCCGGAGGCCCCATATCCCTCGACGATGCAGCAGGCTAGGGATTGGCGTGTGGGGGCAGCTATCTACTCCCAGTCGATGCTGAACCCGGTCAGGTGCGGACTAGATCCGATCGATGTCGACAACCTTTCCGATGACGAAATCCTGGCGCAGATGGATAAGTTCATGACCTGCCTGATGCGGGCCTGGGCGCCGGTGGTCGAATCAGCTGGGCAAACCCTGACCACGCCGCATCTCTACCTCATCACGGGACCCGTCGATACGCCGTGCGGCGCTGTGGAGCAGTCGTATGCCGGCTTCTATTGCACTCAGAACGAGTCCATCTACATGTCGATCGATCACCACCAGAGCGTCCAGAACCGCGACGGATGGTTGACATACACGATTGAGTTGACGCTGTCGCACGAATTCGCGCATCACATTCAAGGCCGAACGGGAATCATGTGGGCGTCCTGGGAGGTTCAACTCGATACATCGGGCCAAGCAGCGAACCTGGAGAGTCGTCGGCGTGAATTGCAAGCGCAGTGCTTCAGCGGATTGGCCTTCCAGTCCCTGTCGCAGGGTCTCGGGTTGACCGAGAACGACGAGGAAACCATCTACGAATATGAGCACCGTGTGGCCGACGACATTCACGGCTCCTCCAGTCATCAGGCGGAATGGTTCTGGCAGGGCTACTCCGGCCAGGGGGTAGCTCGCTGCAACACCTGGAAGGCCAGCGACAGCGAGGTGAGTTGATCCTCCGCCACGTGCCGCCATCCCGCTGAGCGGTGGATTCGGCTGGGGCGCCTCGCACTCGGCACAACCAGCTGTGGGGTGAGGCGGGTGGAATTGACACTGACCCAACCACAGCTGAGAATGATTCTCATGTGCAAACTAGGAATTATTGTGTCCTCGGCGGCGTTGGCCCTGGTTGGCTGCTCGACGCCCAGCGACACCACTGCAACCAGTGGTCCAGACGACGCCGTTGTGATTCGCACCGAGGTGTATGCCTTCACGTGGATCGCGCAGCAAGTAGGGGGTGAGCGCGTCTCAGTGGAGCAGATCATCCCCACCGGAGCCGACGTCCACCACTACGAGCTCTCGCCGAAGGAAGTCGCCGAGCTGTCCGAGACCGACCTCGTTGTTACCAGTGACGGTGTGGCGACGGCGGTCGACGATGCGGTTACTGAAGCCCAGCCGGCCAACGTCATTGATGCCACCGACTATGTCGACGTACTAGCTGCCGACGAGCACGCCCATGATGAGCATGCCGATGATGAGCATGCCGATGATGAGCATGCCGATGATGAGCACGCTGATGATGAGCATGCCGATGATGAGCATGCCGATGATGAGCACGCTGATGATGAGCACGCTGATGATGAGCATGCCGATGATGAGCACGGCCACGACCATGGCTCCTTCGACCCGCATACCTGGCTAGCGATCGATCAGATGCCCGAGGTGGTCACCGCGGTTGCAGACACCCTCAGCGAGATCGACCCCGAAGGCGCTGAAACCTACGCCGCGAATGCCGAGGCGGTCAACGCCGAACTCACCTCCCTGGACGAGCAGTACCGCACCGGCCTGGCCACGTGTGAACGCGACACCATCGTGGTGACCCATCCCGCGTTCGGCTACATCGCCAACGCATATGGCTTCACCCAGGTCGGCATCTCCGGCTTCGACGAGGACACTGAGCCCTCACCTGCCCGGCTCGCCGAAGTGAAGGACATCGCCGCCGACACCGAGGCCACCACCATCTTCTTGGCCAACACGTCCAACCCGAAGGTCGCAGACGTGCTGGCGAGCGAACTCGGCCTCGACACAGCAGTGCTGGACACTGTCACCGGCGAGGTCGACGGCAAGGACTATCTGTCCAGCGCCGAGGAGAACCTCGACGCACTGAAGGCCGGGCTCGGATGTTCCTGATCGTCGCACCGCGGGCCGGGCGTTGACCACCCCAGCCCTCAGCATCGAACACGTGGATGTCGCCTTCGGCGAGACCCGCATCCTCACCGATGTCAGCCTCTCCGCCGACCCTGGTGAGATCGTCGCACTGCTCGGCGCGAACGGATCAGGCAAATCGACCCTGGTTCGCGCCGGGCTCGGGGTGGTCCCGGTCACCAGCGGGACCATCTCCTTGTTCGGGGAGCCGCTCGGGCGTGACGCGCCATGGGATCGCATCGGATACGTTCCGCAGCGCATGCCCGCCAGCGCCGGGATCCCCTCCACAGCCTGTGAGGTGGTCCGGTCGGGACTGCTGGCGCGACGCCGGTGGCGGCTCGGCTCGAACGCCCAGGCCCTGGCCGCTCTTGAGACAAGGGGCCTGG
>JBKEBG010000079.1:0-2730 GCA_047972985.1 Arachnia sp. | reverse complement strand
GGCGAGTCCGGGGCGGTCCCGCCACTGTGACCGGATGTCGTCCGGGAGCCAGGAACTCGCCCCGCTGCTGAGCGATGAGATCGGGCGCGGATACCTGAGGAGGCTCTCTTGGCTGGTTCTGCCATGAGTACGCACACCCTGTACGGGGTGGGCGTGGGTCCCGGAGACCCCGAACTCGTCACCCAGAAGGCCGTCCGCGTGTTCGAACAGGCAGACCTTGTGCTGGTCCCCAGCACCGAGGCCAGCGGTGACGATGCAGGGCGTGCCGAGCAGATTGTGCTCGCCGCCTGCCCCTCCACACAGCCAAAACTGCAGCGTGTCCCGTTCAGCATGGCGCAACGCCGCGGTGTCGGCAGCAAGCGCAGAAAGGCGTGGGAAGCGTCCGCTCAGGCAGCAGTCGAGGCCTTCCGGGCCGGGGCGGGCACGGTCGCCTTCGCCACCGTCGGCGATCCGAGCGTCTACTCGACGTTCAGCTACCTTGCCGCCCATGTCCAGGGATTGGTGCCCGATGTCGAGGTGGTGGTCGTGCCGGGCATCACTGCCGCCCAGGCGCTCGCCGCGGCCAGTTTGATCCCCTTGGTTGAGGGGCAGGAGAGTATGACCCTCGTGCCCGTGACGGCCGGGCTAGAGGCAGTTTCGGCCGCGCTTGACGTCGCTGACACCGTCGTCGCGTACAAAGGCGGACGACAGATGCCTGCGCTGCTCGACCTGCTCCGTAGCCGTGGCCGCAGCGGGGTGATGGGCGTCAACATCGGGCTGCCCGGCGAGACCATCACCGCCCTTGCCGAGGTGAATGCTGAATCTGTCCCCTACTTCTCGACGGTGTTCGTCGCGCCGATCCGCCACGAGACAGGAGGCCGGCTGTGAGTGACACCGAAGACAACCGCGGCGAAGTGGTGTTCGTCGGCGCTGGTCCGGGAGCTGCCGACCTCATCACCCTGCGCGGTGCCAAGGTCATCGCCGAGGCCGACATCGTGATCTGGGCGTCAAGCCTTGTCGATGCGGACATCGTCGCCGCAGCACGGCCGGACGCCGAGGTGATTGATTCAGCGTCGGCATCGCTGGAAGACATCACGCCGCTCTACCAGCGGGCCCATGATGAGGGACTGCTGGTGGCGCGGGTGCACACCGGAGACCCGTCCATCTACGGTGCGACGGCCGAACAACGACGGATCTGCGAAGCAATCGGCATCTCCCACCGCACGATCCCGGGCGTGTCTGCCTTCTCGGCCGCAGCGGCTCGCATGGGTGCAGAAATCACTGTCCCTGAAGTCTCCCAAACCCTCATCCTCACCCGGCTTGAGGGCGGCCGCACCCCCATGCCGCCACGGGAGACGGTCCGCGGCTTCGCCGCCCACGGCGCGACCATGGCGCTCTACCTTTCAGCCGCCCGTAACCGGGCACTGCAGGAGGAGCTGCTGGCGGGAGGCTACCCACCTGAGACCCCCTGCATCGTGGGTTACCGGGTGACGTGGCCCGACGAACTGATGTTGCGCTGCCGACTCGACGAACTCTCGCAGTCCATGAAGGAACGCAAGCTGTGGAAACACACGGTCGTCCTGGTGGGACCGGCGCTCGCCGAGCACTCCAGCACCCGCAGCCACCTCTATCACCCGGGCTTCCGGCACGAGTATCGCGCATCCGACGGCAGTCCCCTGAGCACCGGGAGTGAATCATGATCAGCGTGTTCGGCCTGCTCGGCGCGCCCAGCGACGACGTGCGCGCGGCCGCCGGTGCGGCCGACTGGGTCATGGGTGGCAACCGCCATCTTGATGCCCTGGACGTCCCCGCGCACAAACGGATCGTGCTGGGCGCGTTGCGGCAAGCGGTGGAGGTCGTTCAGACTCTTTCGCCGTCGGAGCAGGTGGTCGTCATCGCCAGCGGTGACCCGCTGTACTACGGCGTGGTCCGATCCCTACGGGCAGCAGGCCTGCGGCCGAGGGTCGTTCCGGGAGTGGGTGCGATTCCGACAGCCTTTGCCCGCGTGGGGCTGCCGTGGGATGACGCGGTGGTGGTCAGCGTCCACGGCCGTCCGCTGGCACCAGCGCTCGCCTTGGCGCGAAGCCACCCGAAGGTCGCCGTCTTCACCTCGGCCGACAACGGCATCCGAGAACTGGCCACCGGCCTTGCTGGCCGAGACCGGACTTTCGTGCTGGCCGAACGGCTCGGCGAGCCGGACGAGCGGGTCCAGGTGCTCGACAGCTCCGCAGCGGCTACCGTCGAACCTCTCGAGCCCAATGTGGTACTGATCCTCGCCGCACCCCCGGATGAACTCGAGGACACCCCCGTTGCTGCCGCCCCGGGCAGGAACGAGCCGGTCGTCGGACAGGTCACCAGCGGGGCTGCCAGCCTCACCCATGCCGAACGGATCGATGAGATCCTCGGGGTCGCCACCAGGCGCTACCCAGACGGTGCCGTCACCGGACTGCCGCAGGCGTGGGCCGAGTGCGACCTCATCGTCAGTCACCTCGCCCTGGGGGCGACCACCCGCCTCCTCGCGCCCCTCCTCGCGTCGAAGAAGTCCGATCCGGGGGTGGTCGTGCTCGACGAAGCCGGACACTTCGCTGTGCCCCTGGTCGGCGGGCACGGCGGTGGTGCCAACGATCTGGCCCGTCGGATCGCTGCCGGGCTGGGAGCGACCGCAGTGGTGACAACCGCCACCGATGCTGTCGGCCTGCCAGCTCTGGACACGCTCGGCTGGCCCTGGACCGGTGACGTGGCGGGCGTGAC
>JBKEBG010000049.1:0-4194 GCA_047972985.1 Arachnia sp. | reverse complement strand
CGGAACACCTTCGGCCAGCGCACCGGTGCTCAGCAGGCCGACGGTCATCACAGCCAGGACCCCCGCCACGACGACGAGCACCACGCGCTTTTGTCCCGCGACCCTGGTGGCCACGCCACGTTGCTCGGCCTCCTGCGGGGTGAGCGCCCGCGAGATGACGACGCTGCCACCGGGGGCGGCGTGGGGATGGGGTCCGGTGGTATCGAGCGGTGCCATGTGATGAGTGTGTCATGATCCCGCCGGGCCGGGGCCGGCCGCCAGGGGCTTCACTAGCCCGGATGCGGCTGCGAACCTAACACGTGTGGTTGTCCTGGCGACCCCGAGGTTCGGCGCACTCTTCGCGGCCTCCTGCGGGGGCGCGTGCCCGGCCTAGCTGCCTGGCAGTGCCGCCGCCACGACGCTGTGGCTCCCGGTGGCAAGGGCCGCCGGACTGGGTCGGCGTCACCGTCGATGCGTTCGAGTGAAATCACGCCGTGCAGGATCGCCCAGGTGGCTGAGCCGCGCTCATGGTGCCCGGGGGCCAGACGCTGCGCGATCTGGGCCACCAGCTGGGTACGTCGCTGGGATGCGATCCCGGCTTCATGGAGGTCGTAGTCGAACAGCAGGTGGTAGTACTGCGGATTCCGCGCGCTCTGGCTCGCCCTGGCCTCCCGCAGTGAGCCCGCCGACGCCGAGTAATCAGCCCCGGTGGTCAGCAGGTGGCCTGGCCCCCGAATGAGTGGGCGCCAGGCCGCAGAAACGCGTGAGGCAGGATCATTCGGCCAATCCATAGAGCCGGTCCCCGGCATCGCCGAGTCCGGGGACTATGTAGCCGACCTCGTTGAGCTTCTCATCGACCGCTGCCACCACCAGCGTGCACGGCACGTCGAGATCGGCCAGCAGACCACGCATGTTCTCGATGCCCTCGGGGGCGGCCAGCAGGCAGATAGCAGTGATGTCGTCGGCGCCGCGGGCGACCAGGAACTTGATTGCCTCGCCGAGTGAGCCGCCGGTGGCAAGCATCGGGTCGAGCACATAACACTGGCGGCCCGACAGGTCCTGGGGGAGTCGCTCGGCATATGTCATCGGCTGAAGAGTTTCCTCGTCGCGGATCATTCCCACGAAGCCCACCTCGGCGGTCGGGATCAGCCGCAGCATGCCGTCGAGCATGCCCAGCCCCGCCCGCAAGATGGGCACCACCAGCGGCACCGGGCGGGCGAGTTTGATCCCCATCGTGCTGGTCACGGGGGTCTCGATCTCCACCTCTTCGACGCGCACGCCGCGGGTGGCCTCGTAGGCAAGCAGTGTGACCAGCTCGTCAACCAGACGACGGAACACCGGCTGCTCGGTGTGCTTGTTGCGAAGCAGTGTCAACTTGTGCCCGACCAGGGGGTGGGTTAGGTCCAAAACTCTCACAGCGCCCACTCTCCCACACGTGCCCGTGTGCCGCGGACAGATCTCTGCCATGATGGGCTGGTTAGCGCGGGAAGGAGCCAGCCGTGGGTGTGTTTGACGAGGATGCTGAGCCCTTTGACCTCAAGGATGACGACCTTGATGTCGATGCCGATGACGCTGATGAGTTCGAGGATGACGAGCTTGAGGACGCCACGGAGGACGACGTCGATTTGGTCGTGGCTACCTACCGCGAGGACGGCAAGCCGGTGGCTGTGCCGCTCGCCTTCGACCTGGCCAACGACCTCGACGAGTTGATCCGCCAACTCGGGCGGCTGCCCGGCGATTCCGGCGCGGACGGATTCGTGTCCGTCAACGGTGAGTTCTTCGTGATCTGCCGGGTCCGGGGCCGCACCGTCGAGGTGCTGCTGAGCGATGTGACGGCAGCCAGCGATTGGCCGATCGCCCGTGACGTGGTGGATTACCTCGGTGAGGAGTTCCCCGACGAGGAGGACGATTCGGCGCCGCTGGGCGATCTTGAATTGTTCGCCGCCAGCGGCATCAGCGCCTTCGAGATGGAGGCCATCGCCACCGACTACGACGAGGATTCCGACGAGCTCGTGATGCGGGTGGCTCGCAAGCTGAAGCTGGGGCCGCAGTTCGAGGGCGCCGTCGAGGCCTTCGACGAATAGTGGCCACCCGCTGGGAGAGCCCCATGCGGCTGGCCCTGGTCCAAGCCGAACTGGCGGCGGCTCACGGCGATGTGCCGGTGGGTGCCGTGGTGGTGGGCCCCGACGGCGTACTCGTGGCGGCGGCGGGAAACGAGCGGGAACTCACCGGCGATCCCACGGCCCACGCGGAGATCCTCGCGATCCGTCGGGCGGCCCAGGCCTTGGGTCAATGGCGGTTGGTCGGCTGCGCTCTCGTGGTCACCTTGGAACCGTGCACTATGTGCGCGGGAGCCATCGTCGCGGCCCGGCTCGAGCGGCTCGTCTTCGGGGCCTTCGACGATAAGGCCGGTGCTGTGGCGTCCCTGTGGGACGTGGTACGAGACCCCCGGCTGAACCACCGGCCGCAGGTCACCTCCGGGGTCCTCGCGGGGCACTCGGGCGCATTGCTCGATGAGTTCTTCCGAGCCAAGCGCCCCGGCTAGTCACCCGCGCCGAGGCCAGCGCGGATCAGCCATGCGGGGCCGCGGGGCCGGTGGAGTGGCGAATCACGAGGTCGGCCTCGATATCGGCCGGGGGATCGAGGCTGAGTCCCTCGATCCGCTGGATGAGGCGCAGTGCCGCGCTGCGGCCTTGGGCGGTGAAGTTCAGGCGAAGCGTGGTCAGCGGTGGCCGGAAGAAGCCCGATTCCGGGGTGTCGTCGACGCCGGTCACGCTGACATCCTCGGGAATCCGCAGCCCGCGCTGGCTGAGCGCGAGGATGGCGCCGAGCGCCATCTGATCGTTTGCGGCGATGATGGCGGTGGGACGTAGCCCCGGCGGCATTGCCGCGATGGCCTCGTGTCCGGATCGGGCGCTCCAGTCCCCGGGCAGGACACCCGCGCATCGAAGTCCCCGGGACCGGACCGCGCGCTCAAAAGCCCGTCGGCGATTGCGGGCCGCCGGCCACGACTGTGGCCCAGCGATGTGGAGGAAGTCGCGGTGACCCAGCTCGGCAAGGTGATCGATGAGGGCCGGGAAGCCAACAGCGGAAATGTGTGAGTCGGGGGCCTTCGGGGTCTCATCGATCTCCCCCGTGCTCAGGAATGGAACCCGGTAGGCGGCATCGGTGACGGCCATCTGCATCTGGTCGGTCGAGCCGAGGGCCAAGATCCCGGCGAGGTCCTGCACCGCCATGACCTCCAGCGCCTCCTGGATGGCTTGCGGGCTGGTCATGTCCAGGGACAAGATGTCCAGGAGGTAGCCGCTCTCGCGCGCGGCGGCTGCGGCTCCCAGAACGATCTGGCTCGGGCCGATCTGGTCCATCTCCTGGGTCAGTGCGCCGATGCGATGCGAGCGGCCGCTGGGCAGTGAGCGCGCGGCCAGGTTCGGGCGATAATCCAGCGCCGCTATCGCTGCCCGGACCCGTTCCCGGTTGGCGGGTTTGATCCCTGCCGGGTTGCGCAGGTATCGGCTGACTGTCTGGTGGGAGACCCCGGCGAGGCTTGCCACGTCATAGATCGTGGCCGATCTGCCTGGCCGGGCTGCTGCGCCGGGTAAGGCGGCCCCCGCCCCAGTTGAGTCGACCTGCATGCTCCTCCTCGGGTCGTGGCTCGCCGGTCATCGTCTCACATCGGTCCTCGGCCGCCGGATCCCACGAATGGGTATTCACCCTTGACCGTGGTCCATGCCCTACATAAAGTGAGCGGTAACATTTCGCAAAGGAGCGAATCATGGCGCACCGCTACGAGCCGTCCGGGATCCGTTTCGGGGCGGCCTACTACCTGGAGTACCAACCGCGCGAGTCGCTGGAGCGAGATCTGGATCTGATGCGCCAGGCCCACTTCACTGTGATCCGCGTCGGGGAGTCGGTCTGGTCAACGTGGGAGCCACGCAACGGCCACTTCAACCTGGATTGGCTGCAGCCGGTGCTCGACGGCGCCCACCACCGCGGAATCGGCGTGGTCCTCGGCACCCCGACCTATGCGGTGCCGCCGTGGCTGGCCAACGCTTACCCCGAGATCGCGGGGGAGCCTGCCACCGGAAAGCCGATGGCCTGGGGGGCTCGCCAGGAGGTCGACATCACCCATCCCGCCTTCCGCTTCCACGCCGAGCGGGTCATCCGCCGCGTCGTGTCCCGCTACGCGAGCCACCCGGCGGTGATCGGATTCCAAGT
>JBKEBG010000019.1:0-2431 GCA_047972985.1 Arachnia sp. | reverse complement strand
TTGATGGGCGGCCATCCGGGCGATCGCCTTAGGGGCTACCGCGGTGCGGAATGTCACCTCGGCGACGGGGATTCCCCCGTCGACCAGGGCGTCAGCCAGCATTGGCGCGCGATCCGCGTCGTTGATCACCACGACCGGGATGATCGGGTTTCGGTTCAGATCCATCGACCCCACCTTGGGTCTTGCGTTTCATGGTGTGAAACGCTACGTTTCATTTGGCGGTATTAGTGTGCACCGAAGCTGGGTTCGCCGCAAGTGAGCGTCGGCCGGATCAAGGAGACGACGATGACAATGGACGATCCCCCAGTCCCGCGCGTGGAGGCAGTCGACCGCGCGCTGCAGTTGCTCGTCGCCCTCGCCGATGCTGGCCCCGACGGCGCGTCGCTGGCCGATCTCGCCGGCAGCGTCGGCGTCAACAAGTCCACGGCCTATCGGGCGTTGTCGACGCTGCGGCTGCGGGGATTCGCCGCGCAGGACGACCAGGACAGCCGCTACCGGCTGGGCCCGACCGCCTACGAGCTCAGCGACCGCGCCTACTCGCCGCGCAATCTGACGCAGGCGCTGCATCCTGCCCTGGTGGCGCTCTCGCGCGCCAGCGACGAGCTCGTACACCTGGGGGTGCTCACCGGCCAGCACATCCGCTACCTCGACAAGGTGGAACCCGAGCGCGCCATCCGGGTGTGGTCAGCGATTGGGCAGCAGGTGCCCGTCGCGTCGACGGCCATGGGCCGCGCCTTGTTGGCCGCGCGTAACGTCCCGGACCAGCAGCTCGGCGGCTACGTGAAGAACCTTCCGGCCGATCGCCGGGTGAGCTCCGAGCGGCTCCGGGAGACTGTTGCCCACGCCCGAGGGCACGGCTACGCCGTCGAGACCGGCGAGAACGAGCCCGGCGTGGCCTGCATCGGCACCGCGATAATGCGCGGCGATCACGCGATAGCGGCGCTGTCCATCACGGCACCCGCCGAACGCATGACCAGCCACAGGCAGGCCGAGTTGGCGCGTCTGATAGTGGCGGAGGTCGCCCCCATGCTCCCGGAAGGCACATCGCTGATGCCCAGCCTGCTGCAGCCGGGTGAGCCGAATCCGCGGTGACCACAGCATCGTGCCACCGCCTGAGCTACGAAAAAGTACCTCGATCGTGATCGAGGCGCGGCGTGTCGCGCATTCCGGCGATCTGGACGCACTTTTTCAGCTGCCAGGGCTGGACGCGGCGGAGTCCAGCAGCGGGCGAGGCTCGAAGCGTGCGGGTGGTTGAAATTTCACGCTGTGGCCCGGCAGGGTGGTCACCGGGCAGGCCACAGGACACAGAGCGTCGCTGTGCAGCGGGTCTACACCCTCGATGAGAGCCGAGGCCCGTAGAGATTTCACCGCAGGCGCCATGGGAGAGCTCGTCACCACAATCGACTCACCCGCCGACCGGTCGACGCGGGGATTGCCCGACCCGCGCCGAGCATCGGTTGTCCGCGGTCATCGCGTCCCCCACCGATCAGCCCACGCGGATGGGAACTTCCTACGCCCCGTCAGCCGAGACCGGTACCAGGGTGCGATTGTCGATGCGCCACACCGAATCGCAGAGGGCATCAATATCGCTTTGCTGATGACTCGTGATGACGATTGTCCGCCCCTCCTGGTGAAGGTCACGGAGCAGCACGCGAGTGGCCTCGACACTGGTAGCATCCAGACCGTTGAAGGCCTCGTCGAGCAGAAGGAGTTGCTGATTCTCCATGAAGGACTGTGCGATGGCCAGTTTCTGCTTCATCCCCAGCGAGTAGTGGCGCACTACCTGACGCACACCAGGGGACAGTCCCACCCGCTCCATGGCGGCTTCCACATCGGCACGACTTGCCTTCTTCCTGATGGCGGCCAACTCCAGGAGATTCTCAAGCCCCGTGAGATTGGGCAGGTAGCCGGGGCGATCAATGATCACGCCCACATTCGTGGGATAAGCATCGCCCTTGTCCTTCAGCTCCGGCGAAATCCAGACCGTCCCTGTATCCGGGACCATCAGGCCGATCATCAACTTGAACAAGACCGACTTCCCAGACCCGTTGGCGCCTTGAATCCCGAGCAATGAGCCGCACGGAACGGCGAGGTTCACGTCTTCCAGCACTTGCAGCCCCTTGAAGGCTTTGGATACTTCGCTGATGGTGGCGACGTTGTCCATCGACGATGGTCCTTTCATGTGAGTTAGTCGATCGCCGGCGCGGACCGCCGGGATACCAGGAGCAGGACGATCACCGAGGCCACGCAGGTGGCCACGGCCAGCCAGATCAGGTCGACCGGGGAGGCGTTCTCCCCCCTGGCGCCCAGGAAGGCCAGGGCCGAGGGCCAGGGCCAAGCGGGATTGAGGCTCGGCAGGCTCAGCAAAGCACCGCCCATGACGACGAGTACCATCGGGGTCAGCCCCCCCATCGCCCAGGCCGCCAGCACC
>JBKEBG010000015.1:0-2012 GCA_047972985.1 Arachnia sp. | reverse complement strand
ATCAGGAAGGCCGAGAGGACCGATTTGCCGGAGCCGGGGCGGCCCAGGATCAGCGTGTGCCCGCTGGTGGGTTCTTTCTCGGGGCTGCCCTGCTCGTGGTAGGAGAAGCGGTAGGCGCTCTGCTCCGGGGTCGGGAAGAGCGTGATCTCCTGCCCCCAGGGCAGCTGGTGTTTTTCCTTGCCAAGCTGTGTGCGATGCAGCGCCGCGAAATCCGCGAAGTTGCGGTTGGTGACCGCGCTGGCACGGACCCGCTTCGGCTGGTTGCCCGGGTGCTGGCTGAAGTAGTGCGATTTCGCCGCCATCCGCTCGCCGATCATCTTCACACCCTCAGCCGCGGCGGCGTTGACGATCTCGGCCCCGAGGGTCTGGAGCTCGTCGAGACTGCCCGAGAAGACGGTCACGACCATGTGGTGCTCGCCGAAGCTCTGACGTTTGGCCTCGAGATCATCATGCGCGATGTCGAGCGCTTCCAGAAGCGAGAGGGCGGCATCCTGGGAGGCCTGCATCTGACGCTTCTGGCGTTTGATGCGACCGGCCATCAGGTTCGAATTGATCGGTGTGAAGGAATGGGTGACGATCATGTCAACCGGCAGGTTCAGCATGTCGAACATGGTGCAGGTGGTCCCTTCGGCATATTCGCCGATGGTGAAACTCTTGCCGAACCGGTGACCGACCACGCCGCCCGATAGTTCGAAATGATCCTCGAGGAAGGTCACCCGGGTGTTGGCGACGTTGGTTGCGAGGAACCCGTAGCGACCTGCCGGATAGAGTGGCAGCTCGCGACCGGTGTTGAGCGCGCCGAGGAAGCCGACCAACTCGCCGGAGGCCGCCGAGAGGAGGCGGGGTTTGAGTTCGGCGAGGCCCGAGGTGAAGACGCCGACCGCCTCCCTGAGACGCCGGACCCGCTTGGCGGTCTCCTCCTTGAACCGCTCCGGCGCAGAACGGTTCACGAAGCCCAGGAAACTCTTCGGAGGCGGGCGGTGGATGATGGTCAGCGTCAGGGTCTTGTCCCGAAGACCCGCCGATCCCAACCTCTTTCGCCAGGCCTCATCCACCGCCGCCGCGAAGCTGTCGCCCCGGACCGGGAGCAGGTCCGGCGTAATCGACTTCGAGACCTTGTGCACATAGTAGCTGAACTCGGGTCCCAGCTGCGCGATGATCCGCGCGAAGAGCGCGGTCACCTTGTCGAGATAGGCGTCATCCGTGGTGTAGCTGTTGACGCCGCTCAGGCGGACACACTGGAAGAGCTCGTTGACCCGGGTTCGGACCGTGTGGTCATCGACGAGGCTGACATAGGGCAGCATATGCGCGAGGCGTTTTTCCCGGGCGTACCAGTCTGGCAACAGGGTGCGCTCGTCGTAGGTCTCATCACGGGGCATAACTGTCGCCCCCGTGGATGGCGCGATTCCGTGTCGGCGGCGTCTCCTGCAGCGCGGTCATCATCACGTCGATGAAACGCGGGTCCCAGTCCGCCGCCTTCCAGAGGGCCGGATAGAGAACGGCGGCCACACCGAGCACCACCATGTGCTGCACCCAGACGAAGAGCAGCACCGAGCCGAAGAGCCAGACCATCGCATACATGATCGGCAGGCCGAGGAGCTTCGGCGGGCGGACAAGGCCCAGGAAGAGGGGGGAGCGCTCAGCCACGTTGCCGACCTCCTACGGCGTACCACCACCAAAGACGGCGGCGACGATGGTCGGCGCGGCGGCAACGCCCGCGATGCCAACCAGCACCCAGAGCGCCTGACGCAGGTCGATGATGTTGAAGAACCAGCTCAGGAACACGCCGAGCACGGCGAGGGTGGCGATGACGACGCCCAAGGGGCCGGTCAGCGCGTCCACGATCCCCTGCAACAGGCTCTGGATCGGTGAAAGGTCGATGCTCTGTGCGAGTGCCGGCTCGGCGAGGACGACAAGGAATGTGGCAAGCGCGCCAAGGGTTGCGATGGGGTGTTTCATAACATCTATCCTTCCAACCGGGTGAAGACGGCCAGCACCCGCTGGACGTGGGA
>JBKEBG010000122.1:0-3974 GCA_047972985.1 Arachnia sp. | reverse complement strand
GCCTCCAACCTTGCCACCGCCCTCACTGAGGAAGTCTTGACCAGTCTCGATGGGCCAACCGCGCGGGCGGTCACGATGCTGGCTCAGCTACCAGCATTCGACGCCGACCTGTGCACCCGGCTGTCCATCTCGCGCACCCTGCTGGACGACCTGGCTGAACGTGGCGTGATCTGGATGAAGACCAGTGATGGTACCTGGCAGATGAGTAGCCTGATCCGGACCAGCCTGGCCGCCGCGCTGTCACCATCTGAACAGGTTTCCGTGCGGCGCATCGCAGCCGCATGGCACGCCGACCGGGGAGATGCGGTCGGTGGCGTCGAACTGTTGCGTTCCGACGACGACGCCGACGGCCTGCTTGAGTTCCTGGAGCAGCATGCTCCAACAATGGTCAACCAAGGTCAAGCGGCGGCCGTGGTACAGGCAGCGGAGAGCCTTGCCCCGGCAACCAGGCCGGCAGGGCTGGAGGAGTCCTTGGGCCGGGCCCTCATGGTCGTCGGGCGGTGGGAGGACAGCCTGGCCTGTATGGAGCGGGCCAAGGCCGACGCGCCAAAACCCAGCCGGATTGCTCGGTGGACTGGCCTGGTGCACCACCTTCGAGGCGATTTGCCGAAAGCAGTGGCTGCCTATGCCAGCGCTGGTGACGGACCGGACCACGATCCCGACCTGGCGGCCCTCAGGGCAATGCATGCCGCCGCTCTTTGGGTTCAAGGGGACCTGATGGCAGCCCGGGTGCTCGCTGGCCGGGCGTTGGCCGGGGCCGTGGCGAGCGGTGATGCTGGTGCGCTGGCGGCGGCGCACACCGTGCAGGCGATGCTCGCCGCTGCCGACGGGGATCGCCGTGCCAACGACGTCCACGACCGGCTGGCACTCGAGTTCGCCGAGCAGGCCGGCGACGCGCTGCAGATCGTGCGGATCCGCTCCAACCGTGGCAGCCACCTCACTGAGACCGGTCAACTCGAGTTGGCGATCACCGAGTTGACCTTAGCGATCGAGCTCGCGGAGCTGGCAGGCTATGCCCCCTTCTTGGCACTGGCACGAAGCAATCGGGGGGAGGCGCTGGCGGGCATGGGTCGACACGACGAGGCCGTGGCTGAGTTCTTGGCTGCGGCCGAACTGTACGACCGATTGGGAAGCAGGCTGGTCAGCATCCCGCTGCTGGGACTGGCTGAGGTCTACCTGCTGCGAGGAGAAGTCGAGCAGGCGATGGCCAACTATGAGCGCGTGCTCGGCTTGGTGGCCGACGGCGGGAGCCGGACGTCCTTCATTCGGGCCGCAGGCGGCCTGGGCCGGGTCCTCATCGGACGATCCCCCGTACGTGCTCGCGAACTGGTCGCACAGGCCCATGACGGCGCCGAGGGAATGAGCGCGGTTCCCGGCAGGCTGGCGGCCGGGTGGGTGGCGCTGCTCGACCACGATCCCGTGTCTGCAGCCGGGCACGCTGCCGATGCGCGCGCGAGCGCCGAACGTCGGCGGGACGATGCCGGGTATGCCGAGGCGTGTGAGCTGACCGCACTGGCCAGCCCGCCGGGGCCCGCCGAGGAATGGGCGGACCGGGCGGTCGATGCCTGGTCTGGACTCGGTGACCCGTTTCGGACAGAGGTGGCCGAAGTCGTCCGCGATGCCCTCATCGGCGACCCGGCCCGGGTCCGGGCCGGTTGGGCTAGCTTGCGAAGGAAAGGGATGCGAGAGGGAGCGACCGCGTTCGCCGGGCCGCTGGCGGCTCTGGTGGGTGGGTATGCGCCCGCCGTCGGACCGGAGGTGTTCGGCGGAGCTGAGCCTCGAGTGTCTGTGCGACTGCTGGGAGGACTGAGGCTGTACGTCCGGGGGAAGGAAGTGGCTTCCGATGAACTGTCGCCGCAGGCTTGGGAGGTTCTCCGCTTGGCGGCGACAGGCTGCGGCCGGGCTATGCCCCTGGCCGAACTCACCCAAGATGCCAACGTTGCCGAGGCACGCGATCGACTTGCTGCAGCTCTGGGCGAGCTGAAGGATCTACTCGACCCCGACGCTGACTTAGGCGCTGACTGGTACCTCGTCCACTCCGCTGAGTCGGTGCGGCTGCAGACCGACCACCTCGACCTGGATGTGGCCCAGTTCCTGACTGAGGCACAACGGCTGACCCAGGCCGCCGAACTCGACATCGAACCAGCCGACCTGCTGGAGCGGTTCGGTGCGCTGGAGGCCAGCTACCCCGGCGATGTGGACCCCGGGCCGAAGGGGGTTGCTGTTGGGGTTACCGAGGAGTGCCGTGCGGCGTACCTTCGGGTCCTTCGTGAACTCGTTCAGCGGCATGACGCTCTGGGAGCAACCGATCAGGCGGTCCGCTATGCGCTGAGGTTGCTCACTCTGGACCCCGCAGACGAACCCACCGCGCTGACCCTCATCCGCACCCTGGAGGAAAGTGGTCGCTTCGGCGAGGCGAGACGGTACTACCGCCAGTACACCGCCCGCATGCGGACGCTCGATATCGAGCCCGCCCCGTTCCCGCAGAGCGCCGCCAGCAACCCGGGTCGATCAGGCAGACCCGAGCGCAGCGTTGAGTAGAGACGCGCTCGCAGGCCAGTGCGCACCCCGCTGCGGCCGTGCCGAGGTTGAAGGTGCTGATCGCGCTGGGGGTGGTCAGCTGCCATCAACCGATCAGTCGCGGGCGGGCCTTCTCCCGCCTGTGCGACAGGGATCTGCAGCGCCGATCCGGACGCTAGGTGAGGACCACCATGGAGATCGCGGCAAAGTGAAGTGCCGCAGCCAGGATCGTACAGGCGTGGAAGATCTCGTGATAGCCGAACCAGGTGGGCGACGGGTTGGGGAGCTTCCGGGCGTAGACCAGGGCACCGAGGGAGTAAATGACCCCACCGGCAGCGATGAGAATGACGACGAGAGGGCCGCCCGCATTCCAGAACGGCACGAGCCAACCGACGGCAACCCAGCCCATGGCGACGTACAGGATCGTGTAGAGCCAACGTGGCGCTGACATCCACAGCACCTTGAAGGCGATACCAGCGACGGCGATACCCCAGACCAGGCCCAGCAGGAGGGCGGCCTGCCGCGGTGACAGCAGCATGAGGGCCAGGGGCGTGTAGGTGCCAGCGATGAAGATGAAGATATTCGCGTGGTCGAAGCGCCGCAGCACACCGGCCACTTTGTCGGACCACGAGCCGCGATGGTAGAGCGCTGACATGCCAAAAAGAATGCTGGCGCTCACCAGATAGATACCGACGGACAACCGTCCGATCATGGTGGGGGTGAGGATCAACAGGACGAGCCCGGCAGCTTGAATGGCAGGCGCCATGCCCAGGTGCAACCAGCCGCGCAGATGCGGTTTGGCCGGCACGGGGGCCGCTGATCCCTTACTTGACGAAGCGTAACTTACGGTCACGTAGGTAAGGGTATGGTGCCTCGTCCCCACATGCAAGAGGACGGGTGCGCGGTCTGACGTCGAAGGGGCAGATGGGCCTTAGCGCGCTACCCGGCCAGAAGGACCGTTAGCTGCTTGGGCGCGCTTGGGCGCTACCGTCAGCCCTGTGAAGATGCTGCTTACCCAGAACGCACCGGTTGAGGTCACCCTGCCCGAGGACGTTGTGCCGGTGTGGATTGACGAGACTGAGCCTGTGCCCGGCGAACACTTGGATGCGGAGGCTGCTGTGCTGCGCGGCGAGGACGCAGTGGCGGTGAGTCACCTTGCCGCTGAGGGCCATTCCCTGCGGTGGGTCCAGACAATGGCGGCGGGACCCGACGGCGTCCTGCGGGCAGGGTTTGCCGACCACGTGGTCATTACCAATGGGCGTGGACTGCATTCGAAGACCGTGGCGGAGGCGGCCGTGGCCATGACACTGTCAGCGGTCCTGCAGTACCCCAAGGCGTTCCGTGCTCAGGCCGAGCATCGCTGGATTCATGAGGGGCTGGGGGATTGGCGCCAACTGCACCCCGAAGGGCGGTTGGGGTCTCTCATCGATACTCGGGTGCTCATTTGGGGGTTC
>JBKEBG010000174.1:0-35283 GCA_047972985.1 Arachnia sp. | reverse complement strand
TTCGCCTTCGCCATCGTCGCCAGCCACAAAGTGATCTCGGCGAATTCGACCGCCGTGGCATTCAAGTCGACGCCGTACACGTTGTGCAGCGCTAGATAGGCCTTCACCCGCTGCAACTCGGCCTGGTAATCCTCCGGCGCGATCTGGGCACCGAGTTCCCCCTGACGTCGCTTCAAGTACTCGGCTGCCAGCTGGTTCACCGCCTCGATAGCGAACGCGCCCGAGCCGAGCGCCGGCTCGCACACGCTCATCTGCAACACCTCGGCGGCCGGGGTGACGCGGCCGCCGCGATCGAGGAGTTCCTCCAGCGCCTGCCCCACAGTGAAACGGGTCAGCACCTCCGGCGTGTAGTACGACGCCGACTGCTGCCGGGCCCGCCCCGAGAGGCGGTAGACGAACTGGCCACGCGAATGCACCACCGGCACCCGCTCACCCGTCGCGGGATCCACCCGGCGCACGAAATCAGCCTCGGCGATCCCCGCGGCATGATCGGTGGGCACCACCCACGACCCCTTCTCCGGGTCGCCGCCGCGGGCCACCTCATACAAATCGGTATCAGCGAAGAACCCGGAGTAGCTCATCAGCCCCTCATATACCGCGCCCAGCTGGTTGATCCCCAGATCGACGTAGCTGATGAACCCGCGGTCGCGCCCGGCCTGTTCCTGGCTCAACAGCAGATACCGCAGCACCTGCTGCAATGCCTGATTGCCCAGCTTGGTCTGGCTGATCAGCCCGATCGCACCGGGAGCGAACAGATCTGCCCGCAGCGCGTGAAACTCGAGAGTGTCGGGGTGGGTGCCCGGCTCGGTGGGCTCCGCCGGGCGCGGAACGTGTCCCTGATCGATCAGGCCGAACAACACGTCCAGGGAGGCATACAGGTGCGTGCCGTGCTGGGCGTGGTGGGCAGTCAGCTCCACCAGCGTCAACTCCCGCAGCCGGTCGAGGCTATAGCCGGTGTCGTATTCGGTGGCGCCGCTGGGCAGCACCCCCAGCTCGGGGGATGCCTCGGCGTAGAGCAGGAACAAGATCCGATACAAGAACCGCAGCGACTGCCGGGCCAACGGCTCGGCCTGGCCGGGCGGCAACGGGGCAAGGCCCTGCGTGCGGCGCCGGGCCACCACCTCGTTGGCGATGATCTCGATGCTGCGACGCACCCCCTCCCGCAGGTTCCGGCTCACGCCGACAGTGTGCTTGACCGAGGCCTTCAGCACCCCCGACCACCAGAGCGCACCGGCCGCGTCCGGGGCCAGCGAATCGGCGTCGAGGATGGTGAGCATGCGGTCGATCTCGCCGCCGCGTTTGGTGTCGTTGCGGTCGGCCACAGTCTGCAGGTCCACTGCCAGCCACCGGCCCTCGGCCCAGCGCGCGGCCTGCGTCACCAACGCCCAGCGCCCGGCCAGCACACACACGAACTCCACCGGATCATCGGCGGTCACCAGACGGCTCACCGCCGGGGACAGCAGCGTCTCAGTGGTCGAGGCGTCCACCTGCCAATCGCACAGCAGCCGATGCCCGCCGTCCTCGCGGCCCAACAGATCATCGACGGTGGCCGCGGGGGCGGCGCGCACAATCGCCAGCGGCGCCTGATCCTCCAGCCCGGCCGCTGAATACCAGGTGATGGGGCCGTGGCTGCGGGCGACCCACTGCCCGGAGGTGTAGCCCCAGATCCGCAGCAGCTCGTCATAGACCCGCCCGGCCTGCGCGTCGGCCTCGTCGCCGGGCGCCGAATCGGCGTACAAGCTCGCCAGCTGGGTGCCCAGATCGCCGCGTGCGGCGGTGAACCGCGACCGGCTCGTCGGGTACTCGGCCGCGTCGAAGTGTTTGCGCCGGCCGAGCACCTCGGCCAGGAAGCTCTCCTTGGTGGCGTCGGTGGTGAAGAAGTGCTCCGAGACGAACTCGCCACCCACGATGAAGGCATCACTGTGCGGCATCACTCACACTCCTTGCCCGGTGGCGGCCGGGTGGTCGGCGGGAAGCACCAGCAGCAACGGCCGCACCAGGCGCTGGGTCGGGGCTGTGTCGCTGATGAGGCGCTGCTCCTCGGCCACCGAGAGCCGACGCTGCCGAAGGTCCAGCCGCTGGGTCAGCTCAGCCGCCTGAGACTGCCACTGGCTGGTGCGGTTGCTCCATTCCCGGATCCGGTCACCAGCGGCCTGCGTGGCCGCGGCCATCACCTGATCCAGCTGGCTGGTGGCCGCGTCGACGCCGTGGACGATCAGCGGGTCAAGGCCGGCCAGATCCACGGGGCCAGGATTGTTCAACTGCTCGTCGATCCCGACGCTGGCGAACAGCTCGCGGGCCGAGGCCGCCACCTGCGCCAAGGCGAAGCCGGGGGAGGCCGGGGTGGGGAACTGGACACTGACCCACGACGCCGCCACCGTCTGGCCCCTCCGGTTGGTCAACGTTCCCACCACCAGCAGCGTCGGTGCCTCCACCCGGCCCCGCACCGCATACACCTGGTTGCGGGCAAGGCCCGCCAACGCCTTATCGGCTGCCCAATCCAGCACCGGATGCAGCGGGGCGAGATAGTGCGCCTCGGGCCAGGAACTCTCCGAGGCATCGGTCAGCGCCGCCTCCGGTTCCTGCTTACCGCGTAGCGGGTCGGTGGCCAGCAGCAACCGGCTGAGCACCTTGCGATCGGCCAGGTAGCTTTGGGGCAGAACATCCAGACGCTGCCGCAGATCTGCTGGCGGCACGAAACTGACCAGCCGTTCCACCGGATACTCGGTCCACTTGACCCCGCCGGAGGCAACCTCGGCGGCTGGGGTGAGGAACGCCGCCAGTAGCGCCTCCCGCAGGAAATCCACCTGCTGGGCATAGAGCCCGGTGCCGATCGGCTCGGGGGCGGCCGGGGCTATCGACGCCGCCTGATCGAGCTGCGCGAACAACGCCGCAAGGCTGCTGGGTTCGGCAGCGACCGAGGCCGCCGACGGCACCGTCTGCTCCAGGCTCGCCTGCCCGGCCAGCACCCGCCGGATCGCTTCCTCTTCCCTATCCACCGAGTACTGGCCCATCAGCGAGGCAGCATCCCCCAGGGCAGTGTGGGCCTCCTCCTCGCGCTCCAGCAGCTTGCTCAGCACCCGCACGTCACCGGCGAAATCGGGGGCCGATGGGTCGAGCAGCAGGGTAGTGATCTGCGGGGGCGTCCGTTGGCCGTAGCGGTCGATGCGCCCGTTGCGCTGCTCGATGCGGATCAGCGACCAGGGAATGTCGTAGTGGATGAGTTCATGGCACTGGCGGTGCAGGTTCACGCCCTCCGAGGCCACATCCCCGGTCACGAGCACCCGGATCGGGGAGGTCGCCTGCTTGAACGACTCGACGATCTCCTGCTGCTCGGTATCGCTCAGCCCGCCGTGCAGTACCGCCACCTGATCGGCGCGCAACCCCAGATCGGCGGTGAGCCGACGCTGCAGGTAGCCAAGTGTGGGGACCCGCTCGGCGAACACGACAGCCCGTTGTGCAGAGGTGGCGGCCACGCCGAGCCCGGCCAGGTACTCCAGCAGCGCGTCGTACTTGCTCGACTCGTCAACTGTGGCGGCATTGAGGTCCCGCAGGCGCCGCAGCGCCTCGGCCTCGCTTGCCTGGGCTGGGCCATACCTGGCCGGGTCGCCCAGCGTGCGCAGGCGCTGCGCGATTGTCTCCTCCAGCGCCGCCGGGGACGACAAGAACGCCTTGGCAAGCGTCCACCCGAACAGTGTGGTGACCTTGCCCGAATAGGGCGACTGCTGCGTGGTGGGATGCAGCCACACAGTGGCGAGTTCATCGGCGACGGCGTCCTCGGCGGGTGAGGCGGGCACCAGCGTGTGCCGTGGCGGTTTGCGCTCGGCCCAGTCGGCCCCCACGACGCTGGCCACCTCGTCGCTGTGGCGGTGCCGGCGGATCACCAAACGCCGCACCTCGTCGGGGATGAGTTCCCCCTCGGGAGTGACCGCGGTGGGTTCCAGGAGCCGGATCAGCTCGGCGAATGACTCCTTGCGGCCGTTGTGTGGGGTGGCGCTGGCCAGGATCAGCGCATCGGTATTAGGGGCCAGGGTGTGCGCCAGGCGATTGTTCTGCGTGGCGGAGTTCGTCACATTGTGCGACTCGTCGATCACCACGGCATCCCATTGATGACGCCGAAGGTCCGCGGCGAACCGGTCCTGTTTGAGGGTGTCCATCGACACGATCACCCGATTGAAATAGGTGAACGGATTGCGGGTGGCGGGCAGTTTCTGTTTCACCCGCTGCACTCCCACTGAATCGAGCCGTACGAAGGGGATCGCGAATCGGCTCCACAGCTCGTTTTGCATCTGCTCCAGCACGTGACGCGGGCACACTATCAAGATCCGTTCACCGCGCCCACGGCGGATCAGCTCGGACACGATCATCCCGATCTCGAGGGTCTTGCCCAGCCCCACCGCATCGGCCAGCAAGATCCGGGGACGCAGTGCCTGTGGATCCAACGCTCGCCGCACCGCCGAATGCTGATACTGCAGCTGATCGGCCAGGCCCGCGGTGGAAACCCCCAGCTGATCATCGGTCAGCGGCAACGGCATCTTACGCACCGACGCCTCAAGCCACAGCCGGGCGTCCCGGTAATGCGGCGAGCTATCGGCACGTCACGTGGCGCGTCGCGGATCCAAGACCTCAATTGTGTCCAGCGACTCGTAAAACCACGCCGTGGTGCCCCGCACCAGATCGCTGAGCCCCTGGACGCTGATGAGCTGGCCGTCGCTGGTGTGCCGGGAATGGGTCACCAGCCATTCCTCATCGCGGACCACAACGATGGAACCTGGCGCCAGGTGAGACTGGGTCATGTCAGGCGGGCTGCTTTCCTTGAAGTTGCCGATCAGGCTAGCCCACTGCGCCCCGACGCCCGGTGCCAGACCCGCCGTGGACGGGTGCCCCTCACCGGTGGAGCCCGTGCCGTGACCGGTTGAGCCGCTGCGGGGCGGCAGGTCGAGGCTGGGTTGGCTGCGCGCGCAGCCTGCGGGCTGAAACCTGAGTTGGCGGAGGGACTTGGCTGCTACTACGTCGTGTCGTAGTCTGGGGGCAGTCACAGAACGATCGTTCTGCCAGGAGGGTTCATGGTTACCACGCCCACGTTGGGGCTCGACATCGGCTCCACGACGGTCAAGGCGGCAGTCCTCGACGGCGACGAGTTGGTCTTTAGTGAATATCGACGCCACAACGCCGACGCCAGGGGCGCCCTGCGCACCCTCCTCCACGACGTCGCCGCCGAGTTCCCCGGCGAATCCTTCCACTGCGCCGTCACCGGATCGGCCGGGCTCGGCGTGGCCGATCTCATGGGTGTCGAGTTCACCCAGGAGGTGATCGCCGGAACTGCAGCCCTCGAACGGTTCCTCCCCGAGGCCGATGTCGCCATCGAGCTGGGCGGTGAGGACGCCAAGATCACCTACATCCGGCCCACTGTCGAGCAGCGCATGAACGGCACCTGCGCCGGTGGTACCGGCGCGTTCATCGACCAGATGGCCACCCTGCTTCACACCGACGCAGCGGGCCTGAACGACCTGGCCTCGCGCTACCACACCCTGTATCCCATCGCTTCGCGCTGCGGCGTGTTCGCCAAATCCGATCTGCAGCCGCTGCTCAACCAGGGCGCCCCGCACACCGATCTGGCCGCCTCGGTATTCCAGGCAGTTGCCACCCAGACCATCGCCGGGCTCGCCTGCGGCCACCCGATCCGCGGCAATGTCGCATTCCTGGGCGGCCCGCTGCACTTCCTGCCCGAACTGCGCCACGCCTACGAACGTGCCCTGGCCGATCAGGTCACCAGCTTCACCACCCCCGACAACGCCCACCTGTGGGTGGCCATGGGTGCTGCGATCCTGGCGGCCAGCCCGCAGGACCGGCCCACCGTCGATCCGGCCTGGGCCGTGCCGCACCGGCCTGCCGACCTCGCCGATCGCCTCGGCCACCGCGTCATGCTGCCGATGGCAAGCACCCGGCTTCGTCCCCTGTTCGCCGATGCTGCCGAGCGTGAAGCATTCGATGCCCGCCACGGCTCCCACGCAGTCCCGCGAACCGAACTGGCTGAGGTCTCCGGGCCGCTGTTCCTCGGCATCGACGCCGGGTCCACCACCGTCAAGTCTGTGCTGCTGAGCGGCGATCAGCAGATCGCGTTCTCCTCCTACCGCTCGAGTAACAACCCCGTCGAGGCCGGTATCGAGATCCTGCGTCAGGTCCACGAAACCATGCCCGAGGGCGCCTTCCTCGCCCGCGCCTGCGTCACCGGCTACGGCGAATCCCTGGTCCGGGCGGCGTTGCGTCTAGACGACGGCGAAGTTGAAACCATGGCCCACTATCGGGCAGCCGACCACCTGTGCCCCGGCGTGACCAGCGTCATCGACATCGGCGGCCAGGACATGAAGTACCTACGCATCCGCGGCGGCGCCGTCGATTCCATCTCGGTCAACGAGGCCTGCTCGTCGGGCTGCGGCTCATTCCTGCAAACATTCGCCGCCGGGCTCGGCACCGACGTCGAATCATTCGCCGGTACCGCGCTGGAGTCCGAAGCCCCGGTGGATCTGGGCACCCGCTGCACTGTGTTCATGAACTCATCGGTCAAGCAGGCCCAACGCGAGGGTGCCACCGTCGGGGACATCGCCGCCGGGCTCAGCTATTCAGTCATCCGCAACGCCTTGTACAAAGTCATCAAGCTGCGCGACGCCGAGCAGCTGGGCGACAAGGTCGTCGTACAGGGCGGCACATTCCTCAACGACGCCGTGCTGCGCGCCTTCGAATTGCAGACCGGCGTCGAGGTGATCCGGCCCGACATCTCCGGTCACATGGGCGCCTTCGGGGCCGCGCTCACCGCGCAACGCGCCTGGCACGAGGGTGAACGCTCCCAGGCCCTCGACATCACCGAACTCGACGACTTCACCGTCACCACCAGCCGCGACACCTGCCGGTTGTGCCAAAACCACTGCGCCCTGACCATCTCCAGCTTCGGCGACGGGTCGCGCCACGTCTCCGGGAACCGCTGCGAGCGTGGCGCCAGCACCGAGAAGGTGCCGCCCAAGTCCGAGATCCCCAACCTGTACGACTACAAGTACAAGCGCCTATTAGGCTACCGACGCCTCACCGAGAAGGCAGCCCACCGCGGCGATATCGGCATCCCCCGTGTACTCAACATGTACGAGAACTTCCCGCTGTGGTTCACGATCCTCAGCTCACTGGGCTTCCGGGTCACCCCGTCGGGACGCTCGAACCACGAGATGTTCGAAGCCGGCATGGAGTCGATCCCCGCCGAGAACGTGTGCTACCCGGCCAAACTGGCTCACGGGCACATCGAGAGTCTCCTGGATCGCGGTATCTCAACGATCTTCTTCCCCTGTGTGCCGCTGGAAGCCCGCGCCACCGCCACCGAGGCCGACAACCACTACAACTGCCCCGTGGTGGCCTACTACCCGCAGGTGCTGCAACGCAACATGGAACGCCTGAACGAAGCAGGCATCACCTACCTCAACCCGTTGCTCAACCTCGACGACCCGGCCAAGCTTGCCGAACGCCTCGTGGAGGTCTTCGCCGAATGGGACGTCACCATCGAGGAGGCCACGCTGGCCGTCGAACAGGGCTTCGCCGAGGACGCCAAGGCCAAAGCCGACATCCGGGCCGAGGGGCGACGGGCGCTGGATTACATCGCCGAGCACGGCATCAAAGGCATCGTGCTTGCCGGGCGGCCCTACCACGTCGATCCCGAGATCAACCACGGCATCCCCACCCTCATCACGGGCCTGGGCATGGCGGTGCTGACCGAGGACGCCCTGGTTGATCCGGACAACCCGCAACTCGAAGGGCCACTGCGGGTGCGCAATCAATGGACCTACCACTCCCGGTTGTACGAGGCGGCAGCATCAACCGCCAAGGCACCTGACCTGCACCTGGTACAGCTGAACTCCTTCGGCTGCGGCGTCGACGCGATCACCACCGATCAGGTTGCCGAGATCCTGGAAGCCGCTGGCGACATGTACACCCTGCTGAAGATCGACGAGGTGTCCAACCTGGGCGCGGCAACGATCCGGCTGCGCTCGATGAAGGCCGCCGCTGCGGAGCGTCGCGGCTCGGCCACGGTGAGCACCTTCGGTGCCATGGACCAGCGTCGCGTCTTCGACGTCGCCGCCAAGAACACCCACACCATCTATGCCCCGCAAATGGCGCCGATGCACTTCCGGCTCCTCATCCCGGTGCTACGCAAACTTGGCTACAACGTCGAACTGCTGGAGCACGCGTCCAAAGCCGATGTGGAGATCGGGCTGAAGTACGTCAACAACGACTCATGTTTCCCCGCGATCATGGTGGTGGGGCAGCTGGTCAACAAGATCCTCTCCGGCGAGGCAGACCCCGATCGCACCACAGTGGCCATCACCCAAACCGGCGGTATGTGCCGGGCCACCAACTACGTCGGGCTACTACGCAAAGCTCTCGCCGATGCCGGCTACCCGCAGGTTCCGGTGCTGGCCGTCAGCCTGCAGGGGCTGGAATCCAACCCGGGATTCAAGCTGAGCCCCGCGATGATCCACCCGGTGCTGCAGGCGCTGGTGCTGGGTGATTTGCTGCAAACCCTGACGCTGCGGGTGCGGCCCTATGAGGACATCCCCGGCTCGGCCAATGAGCTGTACGACAAGTGGGACCGGGTCTGCCAAGAATTCCTGCAGTACTCCGGCTTCTCACCCACCCTGGGCCGGCAACTCGGCTACGGGCGGCTGGTGCGGGAACTGGTCGGAGAGTTCGACGCGCTGCGGCTGCGCAGCATCGATCGCAAACCCCGCGTCGGCGTCGTGGGGGAGATCTTGGTGAAGTTCCATCCGGATGCCAACAACAACGTCATCGACGTGATCGAGCACGAGGGCTGCGAGGCGACGCTTCCCGGGATGCTGCCGTTCTTCCTGATGCCGCTGTATTCGGCGCAGTACCGCTACGAGACCCTCGGCGTGGGCAAGGCATCACGGCACTTCAAGAAGCTGGCCATGTGGCTGATCGAGAAGTACCAGGCCCCCGTCTCCAAGGCCCTGGCCGCCACCGGCGGCAAGTTCGATCTGCCGCCCAAGATGGCCGAACTCGCCGGCTACGCCGACGGCCTGGTCTCGCTGGGCACCCAGGCAGGGGAGGGATGGCTGCTCACCTCGGAGATGGTGGAACTCATCGAGCACGGCACCCCCAACATCGTCTGCGCCCAGCCATTCGCATGCCTGCCCAATCACGTCGTCGGCAAGGGAATGTTCGCCGCGATCCGGGGCAAGTACCCGCAGGCGAATGTCGTGGCCGTGGACTACGATCCGGGGGCTTCGGAAACCAACCAGCTCAACCGGATCAAACTCATGGTGGCCACCGCGCACAAACGCCACCACGGCCAGAGCGTCCCGGAGGTGCCCACCGATGTGTTCACCGGAACCCCGATCCAGCTGACCCGCCGAGACGGAACGCCGGTCACCACGGGCTGAGCCCCACGCCTGGCCGGTTGCGCCGGGCGCGTGGCGGGTCGGGCGGGGCTAATGGCTGGGTGAGGCGACGGAACCGCGATAGACCAGCGGACAATCCAGCAGCGTCGGCCCTACCGGGGCGGCGTCGCTGGCCAGCGGTGTGGCCAGGGTCTCGACCGCCCACGATCCCAGCTCGTAGTGGGGCAGTGCGACCGTTGTCAGCCCGGGGTACAGGCTGTATCCGATGGGATCCTGATCGTCGAAGCCGACGATCGATACGTCGGTAGGAACCGTGAGACCCAGCTCGGCGGCCCCCCGGTAGGCCCCCATCGCCATGCGGTCGTTGTAGCAAAACACGGCAGTCGGCCGTCGTGGATCTGGGCGATCTGGTTCCAGCAGGGCGCGTGCTGCCGCGTACCCGCCCGCCGCCTCAGACTCGGCCTGGAGTTCCAGCCCATCGCTGGGTAGGCCGAGCTGGGCCATCGCGTCGCGATACCCAGTGAGCCTGCCGCGCGTGGCTGGCACGTCGTTCGAGCTGCCGAGAAATGCGATCCGAGTGTGCCCGGCCTCGTGAAGCATCCGCACGACGCTCGCGGCACCGGCGCGCTCGGCCGGCATGACCGAGGGAATCTGGCCCGATTCGTCGCTGGCCCCGATGAGGACCGCAGGGGCCTCGTGCATCTCCGGCGGGGCCGCCACAATGTCGTGGTACACCGTGGCATAGATCATGCCGTCCACGTGCCGATCCACCAACGCCCGTACCAAACGGGCGTCGACCATGGGCTCATGGGTGAGTTCACTGTTGAGGATCGCTAACGTGAGGCCGCGGGCCGCTGCGGCATCCTGCGCTCCCTGGATGATCTTTCCAGCGTAGGGGGTCGTGGCGATCTCCTCGGTCACCAGCCCGATCATCCCCGAGGCCTGGGTGCGCAGACCTTGGGCGAATCGGTTCGTCTTGTACCCCAATTCTTGAGCCACCTGCCGTACCCGCGCTGAGGTGGCGACGCTCGTGCGGGTATGCGGGGTCTCGTTGAGCACATGCGAGACTGTCGTCACCGATACCCCCGCGGCGGCAGCGACGTCGCGAATGCCCACCTTCCTGCGGGAGACCCCATCCGCGCCGGCTACCACGCCCTCCTCCTTAGTGCTGTGCAGTTGCTTACGGACTCATCGACCCTACTCGCCTGCAGGCGGCCACTCACGGCGTTCCCACGACGGGTCGGCCTGCGGCAGACCGCGTGAGCTGGTGCGGAACAACTGTTGACGTCAGAGCTTTCGGCCAGGTAGGTTCCGTGCCAAGACGTTTTGCCAAAGCGTCTTGGCGCCACGCTGAGTGGAGCTACTCACACTCGATGATGAGGAAGGGTGAAAGATGATGACGAAACTCACTGGCCGGAGGAAAGCTGACGGGCGGCGCGGTGTCGTCGCGGCCGGGTGCATGGTTACTGCGCTACTGCTGGGCGCGTGCACAGCGGGCGCGGAGGGCAATCCCGAGGACTCCGCGGCGGCCGGCGAACTCACAGTGGTGGTCGAAGGGGGCGGGCTTGCTGAATTGCAGCCCATCGCCGATCTGTACCGGGAAGAGACGGGAACTACGGTCACACTCGTCGAACTCCCCTATGCGGGCTTGTACGACAGGATTTCCACCGAGCTCGGCTCCGGAACAGTCTCCTTCGACATCGCCGCCTTGGATGCGATCTGGCTGCCTGCCTTCGCGCCGGGTCTGGTGTCGATGGACGGCCTCTACACCGACGAGGTGGCCGCCGACATCTTCGATGGGCTCGTCGATGAGGCGCAGGTTGAAGGCAGCTTCGTCGGCATGCCCGTCTGGGCGAACTCGGAGGTTCTGCTGTACCGCACCGACCTGTGGGAGGACCCCGAGAACATGGCGGCCTTTGAGGCCGAATACGGCTACCCGCTGGCCCCACCGACATCGTGGGACGAATACGCCGATATGGCCGCGTTCTTCACCCAGGACACCGACGGGGATGGGGCAATCGACCTGTACGGCACCGACGTCAAGGGAGCTGTCGAGACTGAGTGGCTGGCCGCAGTGTCCCAGGCGGGCGAAGAGCACATGGTGCTGGATGCCGAGACCGGCGAGGTAACGATCGACAATGCGGCACACCAAGAGGCACTGGACTGGTACATCAGCCTGTTGCCGTATTCACCACCCGGCGCCGCCCAACTCGACTGGGCGGGGGCACAGAACCTGTTCTACCAAGGAAACATCGCCATGATGCGATTCTGGGGCCACGCCTACCGGCAGACCCCGGAAGACTCGCCAGTCAAGGACGCTATTGGAGTCGCTCCGATGATCGCTGGTCCCGGCGGTGTGGCGGGAGTTCCTGGCGCCTGGTACCTGTCGGTGCCCTCAGCCGGGAAGCAGCAGGAGGAGGCGCTTGACTTCGTCGAATTCGCCTACGCCCACAATGATCTCAGCGCTGACACCTCGCTTGGCCTGGTTGCCCGTAAGAGCGCATTCGAGGCGAAGATCGGGGTGGAGGGATTCGAGCACTACGCCGCCCTCCTTGACACGCTTGAAGCCGAGCAGACCCTGCCCCGCCCCGCCAGCGCCCAATGGCAGGAGATCGTTGACTCGGTGCTGATCCCGATGCTGCAGAAGGCCGTCGAAGAGGACGCTGACACTGCCGCCCTGCTCGCCGAGGCAAAGACGCAGATCGAGGCGATCATCAACTAGCTGCCGTGCCACGGCGGGGAGGACGCGTCGTCCCCGCCGTGACGGTTTCTTGGGAAGGAGCGCACCTGTGCGCACACGCTGGAAAATGACTGACGCTCGGTTTTCCCTCTGCATGCTTGCACCTGCGGCAGCCTTCATGGCGGCGTTCGTGCTGTGGCCGCTGGTCACGTTCGTCTATGACGGCTTCTTCGAGATCGAGCCCTTCAGCCAGGATCGAACCTTCGTCGGACTCGGCAATTACGCACACGCACTGAGCTCGGGTGCGTTCACCCAGGCGGCGTGGCGGACCCTGCTGTACGCGCTGATCGTGGTGGCGGCCGAGTTCACCATCGGACTTGCCGTGGCGCTGCTGTTCATGGCTTTAGGGCAGCGGTCATCTGTGTTCCGAACTGTGTTCATGTATCCGCTCATGATCGCGCCCGTGGTGGCGGGCCTGCTCTGGAGATTCTTGCTGATTGACAACTTCGGGATCATCAACCAGCTGCTATTCGAGTGGGGCATTGTCTCGAGCCCGGATCAGGTCCAGTGGTTGTCCAACCCAGACATCGCCCTGTACTCAGTGGCCCTGCCGGACATCTGGCTGACAACGTCGTTCATCACTCTCGTGCTGTTCGCCGGGCTCCAGAACATCCCTGGTGAGTTGATCGAAGCAGCGCGCCTCGACGGAGCCAACTACCTGCGTTTGCTGCGCAGTGTGATTCTGCCGCTGCTTCGTCCGGTGATCGCGGTTGCTGTGATCGTCCGGGGTATCGACGCTGCCCGGGCCTTCGACATCATTCTCATCCAGACCGATGGTGGCCCACAGGGCAGTACCACCACTTTGAGCCTGTTGATCTACCGAACGATGACGCGCTTCGGCGACCCTGGCCTGGCCAGCGCGATGGGAACCCTGTATCTGGTCGCGATGCTCGTGGTCGCGGTCATTGCTGTGCTGGCCATCTGGCGTCCCGGGAGTGATGCGTGATGAATCCGTTAGAAACGCGGGGTCGCGCGCGCCTACTGCTGTGGCTGCTCCTGGCGGCAGTGCTGGTGCTGTATGGGTTCCCCTTCGTGTACTTGGTGGTGACCTCCTTCAAGACGCCGATTGAGGCAATCGCGGTTCCGCCGTCGGTATGGCCCGAGGTGTGGACGCTGGAGAACTACATCGCCGCGCTCACGCGCCACGGGGTCGCTCCCGCGCTGGTCAACTCCGTCACCACAGCCACGATCTCCACGGGATTGTCGCTAGTGCTCGCGGTGCCCGCCGCATACGCGGTGACCCGTTTCGGAACGCTCAGTGGTCGCGTCTTCATCCTCGTTGCGCTGATCAGCCGCATGGTTCCGCTCATCGCCGTCGGTGCCCCGCTGGTGAGTGTGATGCGCACGATGAGACTCACCGACACCACGCTCGGACTCGCGATTGCCCACACGACCATCTCGCTTCCACTGTCGATCTGGCTGATGGCCAGCTTCTTTGAGGTCGTTCCGCGGGAACTCGATGAGGCCGCGCGCGTGGATGGGTGCAGCCGGTTCCAGGCGTTCCATCGGGTCATCCTCCCGGTGGTATCAGGGGGGCTGGCGGTGACAGCAATTTTTGCGTTCCTGGCCTCCTGGAACGAGTTCTTGTTCTCCCTGCTGCTGACCACGATCCGCGCCCAGACAACCCCGGTGGTGATCGCGAACTTCCAGAGTCAGTTCGGCCTCGACTGGGGCGGCATGACCGCTCTGGCAACCCTCTACTCCATCCCGGTCATTGTGCTGACGCTGTTCCTGCAGCGTCATATCGTGGCTGGATTGACCCTCGGGGCGGTGAAGGGATGACTCGACATGGGCCGATCCCTCGCGCTGTTGGCCAGAGCAATCGCTACGACGTTACGCAGTGGCACGGGGACGCGCACGAAGACATCGGGGCGGTGATCAACGAGATCGTCGCTGAGGTCAAGGCCCGCCAGCGGTTGGCAGATGCCGATGGTGCTGGCAAGCCGGGTGCCGTGATCTACATCCCGCCAGGTGACTACCGGCTGCGCACGCAGGTGCTCATCGACATTAGCTACCTGCGTATCGAGGGCTCGGGCCACGGTTTTGCCTCGTCGAGCATCCGGTTCAACCGGCCAGAGCACGAATGGCCAGACCTGCACGAGTTGTGGCCGGGCGGCAGTCGAATCCTCGTCGACCTGCCGGTAGTCCCACGCGATGAGGTGACAGCCGATGATGCCGAGGGCGCCGCCTTCCTGGTCAGCCGAACGGGGGCGCCGCGCATCAGCTCCGTGGAGTTTCATGGATTTTGCATCGATGGCCTCCACTTTGTTGACAACGGCCTGGGTGGGAACCCTGAGAACTCGTATATCAATGGCAAGACGGGTATCTACGTCGCGGATGCCAACGACTCGATAGTCATCTCCGGAATGGGGATGGTTTATCTCGAACGAGCGGTGACGATCTATCATGCCGACGCCTTATCGGTGCGGTCCAACTTCATCGCCGAGTGCGGTCACTGCGTCGACCTGCGCGGCTGGGGCCAAGCGTGCACCGTCTCAGACAATCATATCGGTGCTGGGAATCGGGGGCGTTCGATAGCCGCCGAAAATCATGGTGGTCTGCTGATCACCGCGAATAACGTCTTTCCTCGCGGCGCCAGCTGCGTCCACCTGTCAGGGGTGACGCGCTCCAGCGTGACGAATAACCGGTTGCATTCGTTCTACCCCGGAATGGTCATCCTCGATGCCGGGTCGTCGGAGAACCTGGTGTCGGCGAACCATTTCCTGCGGGATCACGAGCCATGGACGCCGTTCACGGCGGTGCACAATGGCGAGGACGACCAGCGTGGACTGCTCGTCCTGGGCGGCAACGGGAACTCGGTGACCGGAAATCACTTCTCGGAGATGGTCGATGCTGAGCTGGTGAGACCGCCGGGCGCCACTCCGGTGATCATCCGGGTATCTTCTGGCAGCCATAACCTTGTGGCGACCAACCACGTCATCGCGCACGACATCAGCGCCCGATCCAGCGACTCATGTTTCGAGGCACAGGTGGGCGCGTTGCTCGCCACCGATGCCTACCGGGTGCTGCCGGTGACGACCGTGCTCGTGGAGGCGGCCGCGTCGTCCACTGTGATCCTCGACTCGGGAACCGACGCGCAGGTGGTGGCCAACCGGTCCCGCAACGCGGTGCGTCCGACGCCCAGCCCACAGAGTTGATGACTCTCGAAGCTTTACCAAGGCAGGAGACAACCATGCGACCCGCGGTGCATTTCACGCCAGCTGCCGGCTGGATCAACGATCCGCACGCCATCTCGTGGCGCGAGGGCAGATACGAGGTGTTCTTTCAGTTCGTCCCCGGCCGCACGACCTGGGCCCCGCACACGCATTGGGGACATGCCAGCGGCCCGGATCTATTGACGCTGACCGAGCGGGGCAGCGCCATCGCGCCCGGTGAGGGTGACGACGGGATCTGGACCGGGAGTCTCCTCACCCACGGTGAGGACACCCAGGCCTTCTACACGTCGGTCTCGGTGCCTGAGGTGGGGATCGGCCGCGTCCGCGTCGCCACGCCGGAGGATTCCACGTGGGACACGTGGGCCAAGGGCCCCGTCGTGGCCGAAGCTCCCGCCGACCTTGACCTCGTCGCCTTTCGTGACCCATTCGTCCGCAGGGAGGGTGAGGGATGGCGCATGTTCGTCGGCGCGGCGGGACGTGACGGAACCGCCATGGCGCTGACATATGTGTCGAAGGATCGGGTCGTATGGAACTACGACGGCGTCGCGTTGGCGCGCGCTTCGTCCGAGCGGGAGCCCACCTGGACAGGTGCGCTGTGGGAGTGTCCGCAAGTCGTGGAGCTGGATGGGAACGCGGCAATGATCTCCTCGGTCTGGGATGCCGACGTCCTGCACTATGCGGCCTATGCGCTGGGCAGCTATTCAGGTGGCCGATTCGACGCCCATGGCTGGGCTCGGCTCACGTGGGGCCCCAGCCTCTACGCGCCCACGTTGTTCACCGACGCCGATGATCGGCCCGCGCTGACCTTCTGGCTCCGCGGCATCCAGGCAGCGGGGTGGGCCGGCGCCCACAGCGTTGCCTATCGGCTCGAATTCGTCTCGGGCCACCTGGTGGCGGCTCCGCATCCCGACGTTGCCGCGCATCGCAGCCTCCGGCACCCAGACGGTGTGGTGCCGGGCCTGGCAGCCGATGTCGAGTGGGATGCCGAGGCGGGTGCGCTTTCTATCGAATCCGGCGGGCAGGTCACGGTCATTCTTGAGCGGGAGGGCCAGGAGATGCGCGCCCGGGCGCACACCACTGATGAGAGGTTCCCGGTAAGTGGCGGGGTGCGGGTGATTGTCGATGGTCCGATCCTGGAAGTGTCATCTGCGGCCGGGCTCTTTGCGGTTCCCATAGCACCGGCAGGCGGCGGTCTGCGGCTGAGCGCTTCCGTAGGTGAACTCACTGTCTTCGGGTTGGCATAGCCCACAAAAGCGCTGTGCATCCCGCTACGGCGTGGCGTTGTGAGCCCCTGCCCGTGAAGTTGGCACCGAAGATCAGGCCCCGCCCCCGCCCGAGGCCTTCGGGGATCGCGGAGCGTGACCCGCTGTCTTGGGATGATCCCAGGCATGAGGCCACGTTGGAGTGCTGCGTCAGTGCTGCTTCCCGCGCTCGTGGTCGGCTGCGCCGGCGTAGCTCCGGCACCCGTCGAGGCGGAGCCGGCCTCGTCGAAGGCGCCCCAGTCGTTTCCCCCGGCCCCGGAAGGTGAATCCGCCGAGGCCAGGCAGATCAGGGCTGCCTGGGAAGCCTTCGAGCGCACCGTCGATGACTACTACACAGATCCAGAGCTGGTGGACTGGGCGCCGCTGGGCGAGGTCAGCCGTGGCCTGGCGACAGCACAAGCCTCGGCCGCGATCAGCGGGTTCCGGTCGCGGGGGGTCGTTCAGGCTGGCTCGGCATCGTTCTACGACGTCGACATCGCAGCTCCCTCGGTCAACCACGCCGGGGTGAGGGTCTCCGCGGTGACCTACTGCCTCGACACTAGCCAGCTGCGGATCGTGGACATCGAGACCCGTGAACTCGAAGCATTGGCGACATCAGATCCGCTGCCGTACCGCGTGATGCTGGAGATTCTCCCGGACCAGAAGTGGTGGGTGACCCAGTACGCCGACGGATCCCAGACCTGCTGAGGCCCGCCCGGGTGCGAACCTCGGCGCTGCCCACGGCCCGGTAGCGCCCTCGCCGCTTCGGCCCGGGCCCCGTTGCGGCGCAAACCCCCGGACCCGCGGCAGGATGGCTGCCATGGATATTGCCTGGTTCCTGCTCGGGATCGCCGTCATGGCGGGGGCCAGCGTCGCGCTCGCGCGGTGGGCTGGCGTCGGGCTCGGTTGGGAACCGGTCATAGCGCTGCTGCGAGCCGCCCTCCAGCTTGCCGCGATCGCTGCCATCCTCTCCGGGGTGCTGGCGGTGCCGTGGCTGGTGGTGGCCTTCTTGGCGCTGATGCTCACCACCGCCTCGTGGACGGCCGGACGACGGCTGGCCGGGATCCCGCACGGTCGGCGGTATGCCCTCATCGGCGTCATATCGGGAGCCGCCGCGGGGCTCATCCCGGCCTTCGCGATGGGGCTGGTCGAGATCGACCCGCGGCAGATCATCGCCCTCGGCGGCATAGTGATCGGCAACGCCATGACAGCCTCGACGCTGGCCGGGCGCAACTTTCGCACCACAGCCATCGCCCGCGGCGGGGAGGTGGAGGCCTGGCTCGGTCTGGGGGCCTACCCCAGCCGCGCCTACCGCGACATCGGCACACAGGCGGTCCGCGAGTCGCTGCTGCCGACGATGGATCAGACGAAGTCGACGGGGCTGGTAACGCTGCCAGGCGCCTTCGTCGGAGCGCTGTTCGGCGGGGCGAATCCGCTCGAGGCGGCGCAGTTCCAGCTGGTGGTGCTCGCGGCGATCATGCTGAGCATGCTCACCACCGCCACCATCGTGACCCGGCTCGCTGGCCGCACCCACTACGTGATGACCAACGATCAGGCCCCGGTCGAGCTGCCGCGCGCCCACAACGCAGTCCCGCAGTAACCAGCCCCGGCCGCGAGTAGCGTGGGTGGCCTCACGCGCAAAGGAGAGCATCGTGGGAAGCCTCACAAAGATCATTCGCCGAGCCACCGCCGGGGCACTGGCCGGGCTCGTCGGCACCGCGGCGATGGACGCCCTCTGGTACACCCGCTACCGGCGAGACGGCGGCCAAGCATCCGCACTGACCTGGGAAGCCGGCGGCGTCAACGGCTGGGACGATGTCTCAGCGCCGGGCCAGGTCGGCAAGCTGGCGCTGGAAAAACTCACCGGCTCCCCACCGCCTCAGCAATGGGCGCAGACCACGCAGAACCTCGTGCACTGGGGGACCGGGATGTCCTGGGGTGCCATGCACGGGCTGGCCGCGGGTGGTCGCCGGGCCGGGCTCGCCGGCCCGGTGCTCGGTGCGGTGGCGTGGGCGACGTCGTATCTGGCCTTGGCGCCGCTGGGGGTGTACCAGCCCATGGCCACCTACGATCCCAAGACGCTGGGCAAGGACCTCAGCGCGCACCTTGTCTTCGGCTGCGTCACGGGTGTCGTCGTGGGGATGCTGCATCCACGCCGACCCGGCTGAGCCCGCGAAATATGCGTTCGCTAGGCTGTCAGACGAGCCCGTCGCGGCGACGGGTGATCGTACCGGGAGCGGCGATGTCGTGGGATATCAGGGGAAAACAAGTTCTGATCACGGGGGGAACCTCGGGAATCGGGAGGGCCACAGCATCGCAATTGGCCCGGCGCGGAGCCGCGGTCACCATCACCTCCCGCACCGCGCAGGCCGCGCATAGCGCAGCCCGCGAGATCGCCGAGGCAACCGCCGGGCAGGTCAGCGGGATCCCGCTTGATCTGGGACGCCTTGATGACGTCCGACGGGCAGCCGCCGAGTTCCGGGCCGGGCACGACAGGCTTGATGTCCTGATCAACAACGCGGGGATCATCTCCGGGCCGCAGCGCCAGCTGTCCCCGGAGGCGGTGGAGCGGACCTTCGCCGTCAACCACCTCGGCCCGTTCCTACTCACCCACGAATTGGGCGACCTGCTGAGCGCCTCTCGCCCGGCACGGGTGATCAACGTGAGCAGCGCCGCCTATCGGGGTGCCCGCGGCGTCATCGACCTCGACAACCTCCAGATGGAGGGCACCTACCATCCCCAGCGGGCCTACGCCGTTTCCAAGCTTGCCGTGATCAGATTCACCGATGAGCTGTGCCGACGCATCGGGGATCGGGGCGTGACCGCCCGGGTAGTGCATCCCGGGGTGGCGGCCACCGGGATCGTGGGCCCCGGCGGCACTCGCGTCCAGGAGGCGATGGTGCACATGATCCGGCCGCTGCTCAAAACCCCGGCCCAAGGCGCGGCCACCAGCGTGCACCTCGCCACCGCCAGCCAGGCCGAGTTGTCTCGCAGCCTGTGGTGGGCCGACGGCAAGCCTGCCGAACTCGTTGCTGGCACCCTCGATTTCCCGGCGGTCAAGCGGCTCTGGGATGTGAGCGCAACGCTGGCCGGAACAGCCGCAAGAAAACACTGAAAAAGTGCGGCCAGCGGCTCACAATCTCCGACACACCGTCGGTTCCGCCGCCTGGCCGCACTTTTTCAGTAGCTATCGCGGTGAGGCCTCTTCAGCGGAGGCCTGTGCTTCGGCGCGTTCCCGGTCGCGACGCTTCTCGATGCGCGAGACCCAGAAGGCGAAGCCGAGCGCGAACACACCTAGCACCGCAACAGTCCAGCCGCCCAGCTGGGACAACCCGAAGAACAGGCCGGTCAGCGGGTTCGCCCCGTCAACCAGCGACGAAATCCGGCTGGCGCCCTCAGGCATTTCGAAGCCGACACCCTCGGCGATCTGGGTGAAGGAACCTGCGGTGGCGGAGGCGATGAACAGGCCCAGGCCAATCACGAGCGCACCGCCCACGACCGAGCGCACAATATTGCCCCTAAAGATCGGGACCATGATGGCCACGATGAAGGGGATGGTGGCGAGGTCAACCAGCGGCAGCACTGTGTTGCCCAGCGGGGCCAGGGCCACGGCGAGGATGACAACCACCGGCACCAGCACCAGTGAGGTTGCCAGCACGGCAGGATTGCCGACCGCGATGGCCGAATCCAGGCCGATGTAGAACTTGCGGCCGGGGAACCGGCGCTCGACGAATGCGCGTGCGGATTCCGACACCGGGATCAGGCCCTCCATGAGGAGCGCCACCATCCGGGGCAACAGCACCATGGCCGCGGCCAGGCTCACCGCCAGCGTGAGGATGGCGATCGAGTCGCCGCGCGGATCATCGAAGCCGAACCCGAAGATGCCCAGCAGCAGGCCGAGCCCGAACCCGAGGAACATCGCCTCCCCGAAGATTCCGAAGCGGCGTTGGATCGCCTCCGGATCCGCCTTCCAGTTGCGGAACCCGGGGATCCGATCGAACAGCCAGTTCAGAGGCGCAGCGAAGGCCACGTAGGGCGCAGAGGCGCCGTGGGGGAAGGAGATATCGGGGAAGTTGAAGTATTTTTGCACCCAGGGCGCCGAGAGGTCGGCCAGGGCGAGCACTACCGTCATATGAACCGCGGCTGCTCCCAGACCCCACCAGAAGCTGCCAGTCACGGCACTGACGAGCGCGCCGACCAGCGCCGAATGCCAGAAGTTCCACAGGTCGATGTTGAACGTCCTGGTCAGCCCGGTGGCGAGCAGGAGGATGTTGACAGCCAAGCCCACCGGAATGATCATGGCGCCGATGGTGGAGCCGAAGGCAATGGCGGCCGAGGCAGGCCAGCCGACATCGATGGTGGTGAGGTTCACTCCCATCAACTCGGCCAGTCCGGTGGCGGCGGGGCCCACCTGGCTGCTCATGAGGCCGATCACCAGATTGATGCCGATGAACCCGATGCCAATCAGGATGCCGGCGCGGATCGCGGCCGACAGCTTCTGGCCCAGGATCAGGCCGAAGACGGCGATGAGGAAGGGGAGCGTGATGCTGGCTCCGAGGTCGCTGAGGTAGCCGCTGATGGCGGTGAGAAAGTCCATATGGTGCTCCTGGAATCGATGGGGTTAGGCGAACTGGGCCCGGATCTCGTCCTCGACGGCGCCGACCCCGATGCCGGTGAGGAAGGCCAGCCCTCGGATTACTGGGACTGTGACACTGCTCGGCACCTCGGTGGTGGCGACGATGAAGTCGGCGTTGACGGTGCCCTGGACCAAGTCCGCCACGGCGCCCTGCGAGATCGTCGCCGGGAGCCCCTGGGATTGGCAAAACGTCTTGATCTTTTGCACCACGACAGTTGATGTCGCCACGCCGGTGCCACACACCACCAGGATTCGTTTGGTGTCCATCTCTTCTCCTTCGCTGCGTTGCGGGTTGTCAGAGAGTATGCTCCCTTACGCACTGCTGCATGCCGATACGCACAAATGTGTTCTTGAATCTGGCTCTGGAGAGGGACTCGACGATGACGACCGACAACTTCCGCGCCCTACCCGAGGTGTGTGTGCTCAATCTTGAGGCCGACTCCGGCGAGGAGGTGCTCCGGATCCTCGCTGCCAAGGCGCTCGCGGCGGGCCTGGTCACAGCAACCTTCGCCGACGCGCTGGTGGCCAGGGAGCACACACATCCCACGGGGCTGCCGACTGCCGTGCCTGTGGCGATTCCACACGCCGATGCCGAGCATGTCCTCGGCTCCGGGCTCGCGGTGGCCACCCTTGCCCACCCGGTTCGTTTCGGGGAGATGGGCGGAGCCGGTGCGCAGCTGGAGGTGGCAGTGGTGCTGATGCTGCTGGTCTCCCAGCCGCATGAACAGGTCGAGGTGCTCACCCGGATCATCGATATAGTCCAGGGGCCTGCCTGGGAAACCCCGCTGCGGCTAGCCGAGAGCCCCGCTGAACTGGCGGCCGCGTTCAACCTGCAGCTGGCCGCCCGTCGGGGATGACCCGCAGCGGCTAGCGGCCGGGTTGAGGCAGTAGCGCGCGAGCCAGCGGCTCATCAACCACCAGCACGTCGACGAAGCCTCCGGCCAGTGCTGCGCGGACCGCCGCCGCCTTTGCTGAGCCAGCCGCCATCGCCTCCACGACGCCCACATCACGCAGGTCGTCGAGTTTGACGGCCACGACTCGCTCGTCCAGCGGTGACACGACGGGCGAGCCCTGGGCGTCGAAGTAGCGGAAGCAGCAGTCTCCGACTGCGCCGCTGGCTGCGAACGCGGCGGCATCGGAGGGGTCGAATGCCGCGTGCTCCACGATCGCAGCCGACGAGCCGGAGCCCACGGCGCCGACGCCGACCAGGGCGATATCGGCGCGGGCCGCGTCGCTGAGGACGGCCCGGATGCTGGGCTCGCGCAAGAATGCCTCGCGCAACTCCGGGGACGCGACGACGGCGGGGGCGTTGAGGCGCCGGTCGCGAGCCCCGAAGCGGTGTGCCAATTCGCGCACCAGCACGTTGCAGTCCTGCTCGGACTCGACTATCGACAGGCCGCCGGCCAGCGGCAGGATTTCAAGATTCGGCAGCGGGGTTTCGACGTCGACTGCCCGCACGACGGCCTGAATGGTGGAGCCCCAGGCCAGAGACACTGTCCCCTCAGCAGGCGCCTCAGTGACCAGCCAATCGGCCCCCAGCCGGCCGATCCGGGTGAGCTCGGGATCTGGGCCGCGGGCCACCCTGGCGTCGTGGATGTCGAAGTTGCGTTTGAGCGCGTGTTCCAATTCGGCCGCGCGGCCGACCGAGTCGGTGATGGTGATGGCGATTTCGATGACGCCGGATCTGCGGGCCTCCGCCAGAACCCGGGAGACATTGGGGCGCGACACGCCGATGGCCTCCGCCACCTGGGCCTGTGACATGCCGTCGAGGTAGTACAGCGTGGCAGCCCGCACCAGCATCTCTTGCGATCGGCTCATTGGCATGGGGTCTCCCTGGTTTGGATCTCCAGAGATCATAAGGGCCCGGCAACTCGCTGCCGGGATCAAACGATGCGCGCGGGCCTTACTCGTCCCAGACCACGGCAACTTTGCCGGACTGAGCCGCGTCGGCCGCCTGATAGGCCTCGGCTGCCCGAGCCAGGGGGAAACGTTGGCTGACTACCTGATCTGGGTGGAGGCCCCAGCGGTCGAGGTTGTCCAAGAGTTCCTGCATCCGCCAGGTGGAGGTCACCCATGAACCATGAACTTGTAACTGTTTGTGGATCAGCACCTGGCTGACGTCTACCCCGTTGAGGATCCCTCCCTCGCCCACGAGCGCCACCTTGCCCCAGCGGCGGGTGTGTACCAGCGTCGAGAGCTGCCCGTTGCCGTTTCCGGAGCAGTCGATGCTCGCGTCGGCGCCCTGGCCGAGGAGATCGTCGAGATCGGAGCCGTCGCTGACATCGTCGACGGCGCCCAGTTCGAGGGCTAGTGCGCGGCGTGATTCGCTGAGGTCGACACCCACGATGTGTGAGGAGCCGAGCTTCTTGGCCAGCAGCCCGGCGGCCAGGCCGACGGGGCCGAGCCCGGTGACCAGCAGCGAGTCCTTGCCGGAAACGCCGATGCGGCACAGGGCCTCGAAGGCGGTGCCGAACCCGCAGGCGACGCACGCGCCGTCGACATAGGTCAGCGAATCTGGCAGGACGAGGCAATCCACCTCGTCGGCGATCAGGAAGTCGGCGTGGCCGCCGTCGCGCTGCCATCCATAGGCGGCACGGCTGGGCCCCTGACACGCGATTTGGTAGCCCTTGCGGCATTCGCCGCACTGGCCGCAGCCGGAGATGTGGTAGATCACGACGCGATCCCCGGGCCTGATGCGCTCGACGCCCTCGCCGACCGATTCCACCAGGCCGGCGGGCTCATGGCCGCCGATGACGCCCTGGTAGGCCTCCGGCCCCTCGCCGAGGTGCTCGCGGTAGATGGCACGCAGGTCGCTGCCGCAGATGGTGGAGGCACGCATAGCGATGCGCACCTGCCCCCGCCCTGGGGTGGGATCGGGCACCTCCTTGAGATCGACCTTGCTGCCGCCTGGTAGATACGCCGCCTGCATCGCTGTCCTCCTTGAAGCGAAACGATTCGCAATCAGGCTACCTGCAGCTCTCTTGGCCGCGCAACAGTCCCGGCCCGATGTCCCGAACCCCAGGCCGGAGATTTTCGGATGAGCGCCCGGGATGTCGCTGGCCAAGCGCGTGTGAAGTGTTGTCCGACGCGCGGGGTGTGGTTAGGATAAAACGAAACGTATCGCTTTGGAGGCGCAGTGGCAGCCGCAACGATGACTCTCCCCGACGCAACCAGCTGGCCCGCGATCGGCGTGGGCACCTTCGGGTCCGATCGCTACGACGCAGCCCAGGTGGCCGGCGGCGTCGAGGCGGCACTCGAGGTGGGGTTCCGCCTGATCGACTGCGCCGCGGTGTACCGCAACGAGGACGCCCTCGGGCGCGTCGTGGAATCGGCGATCGGCGGCGGGCTCGGCCGCGGCGAACTCGTCATGATGTCCAAGGTGTGGAACGACCACCACCAACCACACAAGGTGCGCGAGTCAGTCGAGGCCTCGCTGCGAGACCTGCGCGTGGACTATCTGGATGCCTGCTTCATCCACTGGCCATTCCCCAACTCCCATGGCCCCGGCGCCGATGTCAGCGAACGGGACCCGCACGCCCGCCCCTTCCTGCTCGATGAGTTCATGCGCACCTGGGCTGGGCTGGAGGAACTCATCGACGAGGGCCTGGTGCGGCGCGGTGGGGTCTCGAACATCACCGTCGCCAAGCTGCGCGGCATCCTGCCCAGGTGCCGGATCCGCCCGCAGTTGGCCGAACTCGAGCACCATCCAGGCTTCCAGCAGGGCGAGTTGCTCCAGCACCTGCACGACCAGCGGATCCAACCGGTCGGCTATTCGCCACTTGGCTCGCCGTCTCGTCCCGAGCGAGACCGCGCCGCGGAGGATCGTGTCGATCTTGACACACCGCAGGTGCGTGCCGTCGCCGAGGCCCATGCCATCACCCCAGCCCAGGTATGCCTGGCGTGGGCGATCAACCGCGGCGTCATCCCCATCCCGTTCTCGGTCAAACGGCCCCAGCTCGAGGACGCCTTTGCCGCGTCGCAGGTCCGCCTGACCGCGCACGACATGCACGAACTGCGCGGCGCCGACCGCAACAACCGGCTCATCAAGGGGCACGTGTTCCTGTGGCCGGGTGCCGGCTCGTGGCTCGATCTGTGGGACGTGGACGGTAGCATCCCCGGTTGGAACGGATACGGATCGTAGGAGCATCGCCTTGGCCACCTACAAGGACATTCAGCGCCTCACTGGGCTGTCCTTGTCGACGATCTCAAAGTACTTCAACGAGCTGCCCGTCCGGGAGGCGAACCGGGTCGCGATCGAGGCGGCCGTTGAGCAGCTCGGCTTCCGGCGCAACGCCTTCGCCCGTGGGCTGCGCACCAGGCGCTCCCAGGTGGTGGGGGTGCTCCTGCCCGAGCTGAACAACCCATTCCTCATGGGGATCGTTGCCGGCATCGAGCGTGAGCTGCAGGCCGCCGGGGTAGGGCTGCTGGTCCGAGCAACCCACGACGATCCCGTGGCCGGGGTCCTTGCCCTGCGCGACCGGATGGTTGACGGCATCCTCATGGTGCCTGCCGCTGACATCGCCGCCGACGCGCTGGTGGGGGCTGCCGGCGACATCCCGATCATCTTGGTTGATCGGGAACTCGACGGCCTGGCCTTCGACAGCGTCACGATCGACAACGAGCAGGCGGCAGCAACGGCGGCCCAATGCCTCATCGCCTTCGGCCACGAGCGGCTCGCCGCGATAGTGGGGCCCAGCCGGATCTGGACCATGCGCCGCCGGGCTGCGGGGTTCGTCGAGGCGTGCCAGGCAGCCGGGCTGCCGGACCCGGTAGTTGTCGAGGCCGATGAGCTTGCGGTTCCGGCGGGGTACGCCGCGATGTCGAGGCTGCTGGCGTCTTCGCCGAGGCCGTCCGGCGTGCTGTGCGCCAACGACGCCCTGACCCTGGGTGCGCTGACCGCCATCGGCAACGCCGGGCTGGCAATCCCCGGCGACGTGTCCCTCATCGGATTCGACTCCGCCGATCTTGCGCAGGTCACCAAACCGAGGCTGTGGACGCTCGTGCAACCGCTCGACGACATGGCCCGGGAGGCGGCGGCACGGATGCTTGAGTGGCTGGCCGGTGCCGGTGAGACCGGGCGCGAGATAGTGCTGCGGGCCCAGCTGGCCCCCGGCGACTCGGTCGGCGCGCCACCGCCTCGCCCCGGACGGCGGGACAGCCTCCAGGGGGCTGACCGGTCGGCACCCGAGAGCTGACCCCGACCCCTCGCCTAGGCGAGCGATCTGGTGGACGCGGCGACGATCGAGGCTGAGTTCGAGCGATTCAGGTGCCATCGGATCAGCCGGTAGCGGACCCGGTCGAGGTCAGGAGGTGCTCCAGCACGGATCCGCCGGGGACCTCGTCGTACTTGTAGCTGAGCTTTTGCAGTGGCCCGATCTTCATGATCCGCTCGAAGCGGCGCTTGTGCCATGGTTGCATCATCTGCAGCTGGAGCAGATGGGCCTTGGTCGCCGACAGCGTGGGGGTGGCGCGCCACTGACCGCGCGCCTCGGGGACGAGCTCCTGGATCACGTCGAAGATCCGGTGATAGAGGAAGTAGTCGGGCAGGTCGTCGTGGGCGTTCCACCAGGCGTCGAGACCGAGCCGCTGCAGCGTCAACAGGGGGGTTCCCGGGTGGGAGGCGATGAACCAGTTCCCGATGTGGTTGCGCGTCCAGCGCGGGAAGATGGTGCCAGCGCGCAGGTCCTCCTTCAGCTCGTCGGTGATCGGGCGCCCGAGCCAGATGGTGGCGTCGAGCCAGATGCCGCCGTGCTCGGCCAAGACCCGGGTGCGCACGTAGTCGGAGAAGTGCGCCGGCCGGTCGTGTTCCAGCAGGGCGGCGATGCGGGGCGGGATCCCGATGAGCTCCCGCGCCCCTGCCCCGTCGAGGACCCGCAGCGACGGGTAGCACCGCCGTGCCTGGGCGAGGCACGCCCGCACGAGGGGCGGGGCAGTCTCGAGCGGGGCGTCCCAGTAGGTGAAGACCCGGTCGGTGGGGACCGGGCGTTGCGCGTAGCGGCGCGGGCCGTAGCGCGCTGCCTGACTGGCAAACAGACTCGCGGTGGGGGACAGGCCCGCCTGGCTGCGAAGCTCGGGCAGCTGGGGCTCCAACAATTCGAGCAGTTCCTGGTAGGTCGCTCGGGCCGTCGACAGGTCGATAGTGTCGGCGAAGTAGGAGACGCGATCAACCTGCGCGCTCACTCCGGCGAGCAGCGTGTCGATACGCTCCTGGGTGGTCGGGACACTCATGGCCCGAAACTAGCGAGTATGACCGGCCGCCGAGGTGGATTCGACAGGCCGGGAGTGTCGTTGCCTGGCGCGGCCGCCCGGGGGGGAGTCCCGGTCCGCAACCGCTCGGTTGATAGTTCCCCCGCAGGCTCTCTACGCCCGCGAGGTGACCTCAGCCTCCCGCGTCCGGCCCATCTCCGGCCCCCGAGGGCCGGTGAGGTGGCGCTCAGAGTGAGCGACCTGCGGGTACGACGAGACCGCCGCCAGGTGCTCGACGGCGTGAAAGTCTAGGTCCGCCGCGGTGAGGTCGTCGGGGCCAACGGCGCCGGGAAGTCGACCTTCCTCGACGTGTGCGCGGGGCTGCTGCGCCCCACCTCGGGCCGCGTCGAACGCGCCGCCCACTTCGGGCACGCGCCGCAGGTCGGATACCTGGCCCCGCTGCTGAGCGTCGCCACGCGCGGCATGTCGAGCGGCCGGGCCCTGGCCACCGGGCACCACCAGCTGACCCGCCCCGCGACCTCGAGGGCGCCCTGCTGCTGCTCGTCATCATGGCCGTGCAGATCCTCGTCGACCCGGCCGACACCTGGACCAAGGTGCTCCCGATGTGGTCGACGCGGGAGATCGCGACCTACGCCGTCGAGGGCGGGGACAGCGAGCTGCTCGTCAACGGGCTTGCGCACGCCGGCATCGCCGCGGTGCTCTGGTGGGGGGCGGCCTGGGCCCTGGGCGCCGCGCGGGTACGGACCCGGGCGGTGCCGGTCCCGGCCTGATTCGCGCCGATCCCGGCGGGCAGCCCGCGGACCTGCCACGATGGCCCGATGACTCCCAGGGTCGCCATCGTCGGCGCCGGCCCCTCCGGGCTGTTCGCCGCGCAGGCGCTGCTCACCGGCCACCCCACGCTGCTGGTGGATGTGATCGATCGGCTCCCGACGCCGTTCGGGTTGCTGCGCTACGGGGTCGCGCCCGATCACACGAGCATCCAACGCATCCAGCGCGCCCTGGTCGCACCGTTCACCTCCGAGCGGGTCCGGTTCTTCGGGCTCGTCGAGCTGGGCCGCAGCATCACCGCCGACGAGCTCCGCGCCGGTTATGACGCCGTGATCTACGCCGCCGGTGCCGCGGAGGACCGGCGTCTCGGTGTGCCCGGCGAGGACCTCGACGGCAGCCGGGCCGCCCGCGAATTCGTCGCCTGGTACTGCGGCCACCCCGATGCCCCCGCCCAGTCCCTAGCCGGGGTCAGCTCAGCGGTCACTTTCGGCGTGGGCAATGTCGCGGTCGACGTCGCCCGGATCCTGCTCGGCGGCGCCCACGACCTGCGCGCCACCGACATGCCCGAAGCTGTGCTGGCCGAGCTGGCCGCAAGCGACATCACTGACGTTCACTTGGTGGGCCGCCGGGGCCCGGCGGAGGCGAGCTTCACCACCGTCGAGTTGCGCGAACTCGTCTCACTTCCCGATGTGCAGCCGCTGTTGGATTCCCGGGTCCTGGCCGGTATCGACCTGGAGGGACTCGACCGGCGTGCCCGGGCCAACCTTGACGTGCTCGCCGAGGCCGCCACCCGCGAGGTGCCCGAGGCCAGGGCCCGGCTCCACCTGCACTTCTGGCTGCGGCCCGTCGAACTGCGCGGCAAAGGCCGGGTGACCTCGGTGGTGCTGGAGCGTACCCGCCGGGCCCTGGGCAGCGGCGTTGAGGGCACCGGCGAGCTCAGCCAGATCCCCGCCGATCTCGTGTTGCGCGCCATCGGCTACCGTGGCCGGCCCGTCCCGGGTGTCCCGTTTGACTCCCAGGCGGGAATCATCCCCAACGACGAGGGCCGGGTGCTCGATGCCGAGGGCCTCCGGCGGCCTGGCGAGTACGCCGTCGGCTGGATCAAGCGCGGAGCCATCGGGGTCATCGGCACCAACAAATCCGATGCTGCCGCGACGGTCAAGCACCTCCTGGCCGACCTTGACGCCCACCAAGGGACCCCGACCGGCCCGGATGCGGCCGCACTGCTGGCCGAGGCCGGGCTGGGGGCGTCCTCGTTCGCCGATTGGGAACGCATCGACGCCGAAGAACAGGCCCGGGGGCAGGCCGCGGGCCGGCCCCGGGTCAAGGTGGCATCCTGGCACCAGCTGACCGATCTGGTGCGTTTCGGCCGCGGCGGCGGCCCGCTGGAGTGGGAACCTCAGGCCGGCGTCGAGGCTGAGCCTGTCGTGGGGCAGTAGCGAGCCTCCAAGGCTGAAAAAGTACCTCAAGGTGGAGATTCTTGCGGCGCGTCGGGCTTTTTCGCCCGATCGAGGTACTTTTTCAGTGGCTCACCCGGGTACCCGCTACTCCGCACGCCTTGTCGACAGGGCCCGCGCGGGCCGCGCGGCGGCGACGGCGATGATGATCGTGGCGGCCGCCACCAGGCCGCCAAGCGCCAGCTGCGAGCCCCACAGCGGAACTGTCTCCAGCCACGGACCTGCGCCGTAGCTGGGCACCCGGCGCCGCCAGGCCACCTGATAGGCGCCCAGCCCCACACCGGCGATGATCCCCAGCGGCACTCCCACCATCAGCAAACTACCGGCCTGGGCCACTGCGAAGCGCCGGAGGAACCCCGGCCCGGCACCGACGATTGCCATCGTGGTTTCCTGGCGCAGAGTTTGGCGTTTGGCCAGCATCAGCGACGCCGCGGCCGCGATCACTGCCAGGGCCACGAGGGGCGCCAGGGTGATCAGATCGGCTGGTTCTCCCCAGGGGAGAGCTGCGGGAACCCAGCTCACCGCCACGAGCCCGCCCTCCGGGTGGGTTCCCCAGCGATCGGCAAGATAGCCAGCCACCTGTATCTGCTGCGTGGGTGATAGCGGCGTGGCCAGCTCCACATAGGCGCCCAGCGGTTGGGGGGTGATCCCCAGATCGGCTGCGGTGTCGGGGGAGATCACCCCGTAGAAGTCATAGCCCCGAACGAAAGCCCCCGGTAGCTGCACTGTCTGCCCGGCCTGCGGCCCGGCCGCCAGCAAGAGCCGCACCTGATTGTGCCGGTCAAGATAGGCGGCGTTGTTGATCACGATCCCCCCGGCCTCGAGCGTCGTGGCCGCGGCATCGGCTCCGGGAAGCCCGGAGGCGCGCAGGGCGTCGCCGTTCATCACGGCGAACTCGGTGCCCGATTGCCACCAGGGTCCGGTCATGCTGGGGCTGAACCCGTAGCCGAAGGGCGCGCACACCAGCGGCGCCTCGGGATCGATGGCGCTGCGGGTGTCGGGGATCTCACCGGCGGGGCAGGACTGGCCCTCGGGGAGGAGCAACTCCGGCTGCTCGTCGAAATCGATGTCCGAGACTGGAATGTGACCGGTCACCGGGAATGAGCGGGCAAGGTCGGCCACCACCCCGGCCAGGAGCTCGGCATCAAAGTCATCACTGAGCGGAATGCCCGGCCCCAATGCCAGCCGTCCGGCGGCCGCCACAGTGCCGGTGGTGTTGCGCTGATTGTCCGCGCCGGATCCGAGCATGACCAGCTGGGCACTTGCGATGGCGACGGCGACGGTGATCGCGGTGGCGGCCGGAAGATACCGGGTCGGGTGTTCCGCGGCGTCGCGGTGGGCCAGCTTGGACGCCAAAGTGCCGCGATCCGACAGCCAGCGCAGCAGCACCGGGGTGAAGGCCTGCAACGCGAGCAGCCCACCGACGATGATCAGACAGTAGGCGGCAACCATGAGCCGCAACGGCAGCATCGGGATGGCGGGCCCCTCCACCACCTCGAGATCGGTCACCGGGTCCGCAACCACGATCGGCACCTGAAGGCTGGCGATACCCACCAGGATCCCCACCCCCGTCAGCGCGAGGCCCAGCCAGCCCCATACCCGGCCGCGGCGCTTGTGATGGCGGTGCGGTGGGATTCGATCCTTCAGGGCGGCGGTCAGGTCCAGCCGGGCCACCTGCCGGGCGGGCGGCACCGTGCCCACGACACCCACGGCCGCGGCCAATGCGACGAGCCCGGCAGCCAGGGGCACCGGGAACCCCGACATGGCTCCCAACGGGTACCCGGTCAGCAGCAGGAAGGCTGCACTGGCGCCGAGCGCGAGGATGATGCCCAATCCGCCGCCACACAGCCCGGTGATCAGACCCGTCGTTGTGACCATCCGCAGCAGATCCCGTGGCGTGGCGCCTGCGGCGGCGGCGATGGCGAAGCGTCGCCGCGACTGCTCCGTGGCGACCGCGAAGGCGGGGGTGATCAGGAGCAGTAGCAGGCTCAGGGCCACCAGGGTTCCAATCGTGGTGAAGATCAGGGTGGTGAGGATCTGGTCGGGTGGCGGCGTGACCGGGTATAGCTCGTGGGCGGCAGGGTAGTGCTCCAGCACGTGGCGTGACACCACGAATGCTTGGAGCCGGTTGGCGGCCTGCGCCTGTTCCCAGGTGACCGGCTCATCGCCCAGGACCAGCCAGTGCCGGTCGGTGCCTGCGGGGTCGGCCTCCAGCAGGCCGGAGAGCCAGCCAGCGGTCGCCCAGGCCCGCTGTTCGGCGCTGTCGGCGATGCCGCTGACTCGATATCCGCGCTGGAGATCCTGGATGATCTCCGGCAGCCTGCCGGTGGTCTCTGAGTACCAGCCGCCGAAGGGGGGTGCGATGAGGGTGACGTTGTCGCCCACCGCCACCCCCAGCCGATCGGCGAGTGCCTGGCTGAGGACGAGGTCGGCCGCGGTGGCTGGGGCGCTGCCTGAGAGGAGTTTCGGCATCAGGGGTTCGACGGCGGCCGGTTCGGCCTCGGTGAGGGTGGTGGTGGTCAGCGACTCATACCCGAGATCCTCGGCGGTGGCGGCTCCGGCGGCGGCCTGGTCCCCGGGCGATAGCGGGGAGGATGTGGTGATCAGCAGGGACGATGAATCCCAGTACTGCGCCAAGGAATCCGCCTCGGGAAGGAGCCCGGCGAGTTGGTCCTTCGTGGCCGGTACCTGATCGAAATCGTTGCGATAAGGGCCGGGGGCGCCCTCGGGTAGCTGCTGGAATGGTGGGCCCTCGGGGAGCGCGGTGGCGGTGACCTCGGCCTGGGCGCCCTGGGGTAGGCGTTGCAGGGCCACTGAACTCTGCTTGGCGGCATGGTTTGTCACCGTCGAATTCGTCACAATCGCGGCTACCGGCAGCGCGATGAGCAGCGCCGCCATCACGGTGCGAAGGCGATGATCGCGCAGATCGCGCCAGGCGTAGCCAAGCGCGGGTCGCCACCGCCTGGCCCAGGTCAGGAGCCCCCCGGGCCTAGGCATGTGGGGTGAGGAGGTGTGCCGGGTCGGAAGCTGCCGCGATATCGACGCAGCGTCCGTCGCGGAGGAAAACAGTTCGGTCGGCCCAGGCGGCGAACCTGGCGTCGTGGGTGACGAGCACGACGGCCACGCCGCGGTCGGCGCGTTCGCGCAACACCCGCATCATCAGCTCACCCGCCGTGGAATCGAGCGCGCCGGTGGGTTCATCGGCCAGCAGGAGCCGCCGCTGACCTGTCAGGGCCCGCGCTATCGCCACCCGCTGGGCCTGCCCGCCCGACATGTCCTCGGGGCGCCGGTCAGCCAGCTCCTCGACGCCGACCTCACCCAGAAGCGCCAACGCTTCCCGACGTGCCTGGGCGCCGGAGATGCCGTCAAGTTCCAGCGGGAAGGCGACGTTCTCGGCGGCGGTCAGCCCGGGCAGCAGATTTGCCTCTTGAAACACATATCCCACGCTGCGGCGTCGGACCAGGGCACGCTGCGTCGCCGACAGCCCACCCAGCGGCTGCCCGGCTACCAGCACCTCGCCCAAGGTGGGGGTCGCGAGCCCGCCTGCCAGCTGCAACAGCGTCGACTTACCCGAGCCGGAGGGGCCCATCACGGCAACGAAGTCTTGGTCGCCGACGGTGAGGCTGACCTGATCGAGTGCGGTGACCGCGGCGTCCCCGTCGCCATGGGTTTTGCTCACGCACACGAGTTCGAGCGCCGCGGTCATGGCCGTGCCGGTGCGTGGAGCCGTGGCGCGGCGGCCTCGCGGGTGGGGGCCGGGCGGGAGGCAAGAGTTCCCTCGACGGCGTCCAGCCAGCGGATCTCCGCCTCGATCGCGAAGATGTGATGCTGCAACACGAGGTGGGCGGGCAGATCGTCGCGGGCGACGCTGCGCAACGCCCGGGTGACGTCGTGGAGGGTGGCCTGGAGTGATGTGCGCTGCAGCTGAACCAGCGCGCGGACGTCGACGCCGGGCGAGGTGACGGCCAGCGCGAGCTTGATGACCAGTTCGTCCCTGCCCTGGGGCTCACGGGCGACGGGGGAGCGCCACCATGCCACCACGGCGGCAGTTCCGGACTCGGTAAGCTGCCAGGTGTCCGCGGCCCCGGGTGCTGCCGTCGGGCTCAGCCCGATGAATCCGTCTCGCTCCAGGCGCTGCAGGGTGGTGGATACCTGACCGAGGTTGAGGGGCCACGTGTCGCCGGTGGCCGAATCGAACGCCTTCTTGAGCTGGTAGGCAGTCGCCGGACCTGGCTCCAGCAATGCTAGCAATGCGTGCTTGACCGACACCCGTCCTCCTTGGTGGTTACTCAGTAATAGGTTACTCGGTAACCATAGGGGATGCAAGGTCTTGCCCGCGGTCGGCATCGTCAATGCAGGCCGAGCCATAGCAGGCCTGACATAGTGAACCCCCGGAGCCGCCGTGAAGGGGCAGCGACTCCGGGGGAGCACTTACCAAGGGCCGGACTATCCACGCCCGGCCGGGCGCGCAGCGGCGCTAACCCATCGGCAGGATCGACGAACCGATCAGCACATAAACGAGCACGATGACCGAGGCGATGAATTCTGGCAACGTGTACACCTTCAGGCCACCGGTGACTGAGTACCCCGGGATCTTCGCGGTGACCCAGAACCCGCTGTCGTTGATCTGGCCGAGGCTCAGGGCGCCGGCGAGGCAGGCCACGGCAACCCACACCGGGTGCACCCCGATCGTGGGGGCCAGCGAGGCGAAGATCGTCATCGTCGTGATGGATGCGACGGTGCCGGAACCGACCGCGAGCCGGAAGGCGGCTCCGACCGCGTAGCAGGCGAGTAGCGCCAGGATGTGGCTGCCGCCGATCGAGCTCACGGACTCGGCGATCAGTTCGCCGATCCCGGCATCGGCGATGACCTGACCGAACGAGCCACCGGCGCCGGTGATCAACAGCACGATGCCGGCGCTGCGGATGCCTTGATTTGCCGACTCCTCCATCTCCGGCAGCTTCATGGTCCGCGAGGCCACGAGGTAGGCGATGAGGGTGCCCAGCAGCAGGGCAACTGTCTTGTCGCCGAGGAACGACATCCACTCCGGCTTGGCATCCGAGAGACTGCCCCAGATCGTGTTGGTGAGGATCAGCACCAGCGGCGTGAGGATGGGCAGCAGGGACAGCAGGAATCCGGGGTTCTTGTCCTCGCCGGGGACAGCCTGGAAGGCAGGATCGCCCGAGACGTCCATCGAGGGGTTCCACACCTTCGGTAACAGCGCCGAGTAGACGAATACGCCCAAAATCACCGCGATGAGGCCACCGATACCGCCCACGATGAGCATCATGCCGACGTCGAAGCCCATGATGTCGCCTGCCGCCAGCGGATTGGGCGTCGGGGGCACCAGGGTGTGTGCAGTGCCGGCGCCGAGAGCCACGGAGCCGATGGCCAGCGGCACCGGCTTCTTTGCCTCACGGGCGATAGCGATAGCCAGCGGCACCAAGATCACGAATGTGACGTCATAGAACACAGGGATCGACAGCACGAACGCTGCGAATGCGAGCCCCAACATTGCGAAGCGATCGGAGAGGGCGTTGACCAGGGTTCGGGCGATGACCCGTGCCCCGCCGGAGTCTGACATGAGCTGACCGAGGATGATGCCGAACCCGACCGAGAGGCCGATACCGGTCATCAGACCGCCGAAACCGGTAGTG
>JBKEBG010000119.1:0-15921 GCA_047972985.1 Arachnia sp. | reverse complement strand
CCACCTGGCGGCAGTTAAAAGCGTTGGTGTTGTTGGCCTCCATCATCGCGATGTCGTCTCCCTGCCAGGCGTTCGGGTTACGCATCTGCGCGATCCTGAAACCGCCGTCGAATGCCTGCTTGAAAGCATCGCGCACAGTGGTGGCGATGTCGTTGCGCACTATCAGCACACCGGTTCTGATGTTGCCGGAGTAATCGCGGTAGGTCATCGTGATCGTGGACAGGCTCGAGGGGCCCACCGGGCAGCCGGCGCGGTAGGTGGAGGCGACCTCGGCGGCGGTGGTCGGATGGATGGTGGCCCGCCACCCCGCCCGCACCAGCGTCACTGTCGAGGAGTACAGGGTCTGCCCCGCCGCGGTGCGGGCACCTACCCGCCACCGGTAGGTGCCCGGGGTGGTGGCGCCGTAGGTCAGCGGGATGACGTAATAGCCGTTGGACTGGGGGGTGCGGGTCTGCGAGCGGGACCAGGAGCCGTTGATGAGGACCTCGGTCCACACCGACGTGGCTCGCGGCGCCACCGTGCCCCACACGTTGGTGAGCTGCCCGACCGGCTTGGTCCCGGCGGTGGCGGCGGTCAATCGGTAACGAAGCAGCTGCACCTGCGGCGAGTAGCTCACCTGACCTGTGGCACTCCGGGCGCCCACCCGCCACCGGTAGGTGCCTGGGGTGGTGGCGCCGTAGGTCAGCGGGATGGCGTAGAAGCCGTTGGACTGGGGGGTGCGGGTCTGCGAGCGGGACCAGGAGCCGTTGATGAGGACCTCGGTCCACACCGACGTGGCTCGCGGTGTCACTGTGCCCCACACATTCGTGGTGGCGCCCACCTGTTTGACCCCGGCGGTGTGGGCGGTCAGGCTCATGGTGGAGTTTGCCTGGGCCTGGGCCTGGATCTGCGGCTGGGGAGCCGCTGACGTGGTCGGGGAGGGCTCGGCGGCCGCTGGTTCCGCGTCGGAGGCATCGGCCTCGGCGGGCTGCTGCGTCGGGCTGGGCGAGGGCGTCGGCTCGGGCTGCTGCGTCGGGCTGGCCGAGGCCGGCGGTGAGCTCGGCGATGGATCCGGCGTCGGTTCTTCGGCCCGCGCGGGGACGGTGACCATCAGGCTCGCCGCGACGAGCAGGATCACCACCGGGGTCATGCGGGCTGGGAATCTTCGGATCATCACATTGCTGAGGGTATCGAAATACCTGCAGCTTGGTGGGAGAGTGCGCTAGCTAGCGAAGGAACAGGGCCCGTAGCCGCACCGCGGTGACCCAGGTACCTAGAACCGCGAGAACCGCGTAGTAGCTGGCGTGCCCGAGGGTATCCAGCCCCACAGCCCCCCAGGAAAGGTCCCGCAGCAACTCCACACCGTGCCACAACGGGAGGATCTGGATGATTGTCTGCACCGCCGGCGGGTACACGCTGAGCGGGTAGAAGGTGCCGGAGAACAAGAACAGTGGCAACAGCACCAGCCCGAGCAGATCCATCTGCTGAAATGATGTGAGAAAGCTCGTGGCGGCCATGCCCGCCGCGGCGAAACCGAATGCGATCAGCAGGCACGCCGGGACGGCCAGCAGCATCCAGGGTGAGGACACCAACCCTAATGCTGTCATCACGACGCTGAACCCCACCGAGTAGACCCCGCCCCGTACCAGCGCGACGCCGATCTCACCCAGCGCGATGTCCATCGGCCCCAGTGACGTGCTGAGCATGCCGTCGTAGAGCTTGGAGATCCTGAGTTTGAAGAACACATTCCACGTCGAGTCGTAGACCGCCCCGTTCATCGCCGATGTGGCCAGCAGAGCCGGGGCGATATAGGCGGCGTAGCTGATCTGGTTCCCGGCGGCGTCGCTCATCGGGCCGATCATCGAGCCAAGGCCAAGCCCCATCGCGAACAAGAACAGCACCGGCTCGGCGAATCCGGACAGCATCACCCACAGCGATCCCTGCCATTGAGCGCGCATCCCTCGAGCGAAGACGGCACGGGCGTTGCCGCTGTACATTGCCGAGCGCCGGGGGCGAGGCACCAGCGTCTGCCCGTCGGGTAACTCGGCGGATTCATGCGCCAGGCTCATGTGATGAGCCTTCGACGATAGGTGCGGCGGGCCAGCCACCAGCCCACGGTGGCCAGCAGTACAAGGTAGCCCAGGTGCACGGCCATGAGCCACGCGGGCTCCGACAGCGGCGTGGTGAGGTCACGGCCGAGCTGGGTGCCATGCCACACAGGGGACACCCACCCCACGGGTTGCGCCCAGATGGGCAGGGACTCCAAGGGGAAGAAGGTGCCGCTAAACAGCATCATCGGCGCGATGACGAACCGGTTCACTAGGGCGAACTGGCCCTTATCCTCTGCCAGGGTCGAGGCGTAGGCCATGAGAGGCAGCCCGATGGCGTGAGCTGTCAGCGCACCGACGCCGATCAGGGCGAAACCGGCAGGGAAGGGTGTGGCCTGGAACAGCATCAGGATGCTGGCGTAGATCGCGGAGGCGATGACGTAGCGGAAGCTCACCCCCATGACGTGCCCGGAAACTATCTGTTGGGGCGTGAGGGGGGTGACCAGCGGGCCGTAGTAGGTGCGTTTCCACTTGAAACCGCTCATGACAGTGAGCGTGTTGTCCTGCGAGGCCGCCAGCATCGCCGCCGAGACGAGTAACGCAGGCGCCACGAATCTGGCGTAGGGCATGCCGAGCGCCTGATCACCTCCGGCTGAGTCCACCACGATGCCGAGGCCGACGCCCAGGCTCGCCAGAAACAGCACCGGGGTCGCGATCCCTACTCCCAGCACGGTCACGGCCCAAGCTTTCGCCTCGGTCAGCCAGGCCTCGGTCCAGTACCAGGCGCCGGTGCGGGCCACCCGTGCCGCCATCTCGTCGTGGGTAAGGGGAGGCGTGAGCGCGGCGAGCCGCGCCTCCATGCTGTGCTCAGTCAATCAGGCTCCGTCCGGTCAGCCGAAGGAACACATCCTCCAGCGAGCAGCGGCGCACCAGCGATGACTTCGGGTGCAGCCCGGCCGCGACAACGTGTTCCAACGCCCGCTCGCCGTCGGCGGCGTAGACCAGGAGGCGGTCCGGCAGAACCTCCACCCGGTCACCCAGGCCCGCCACCAGCGGCGCCACCTCGGCGTTTCGGCTCGCGCCGAACCGCAGCTCCACCACTTCCCGGCCCGCATACTGGCCTACCAGCGCCGATGGGCTGCCCTCGGCGACGATCTTCCCGTCATCAACGACGATAAGCCGATCGCACAACTGCTCGGCTTCGTCCATGTGGTGTGTGGTCAGCACCAGCGTCGTCCCTAGCTCCTTGAGCTGAAACAGCCGATCCCACAAGATGTGCCGGGCCTGCGGATCGAGGCCGGTGGTGGGCTCGTCGAGCAGCAGGATCTTCGGATCCGACACCAGGGAACGTGCGATGGTGAGGCGACGCTTCATGCCGCCGGAGAGGTCGTCGACCTTCGTGTTGGCCTTTGCCTGCAGCTGCGCGAACTCCAGCAGCAGCTCGGCCTTGGGGCGCAGGTAGCTCTTCGGAAGCCCGAAGTAGCGCCCGTAGATGATCAGGTTCTCCCGGACCGTGAGATCGGTATCGAGGTTGTCTTGCTGCGGCACCACGCCTAGGTGCGCCCGGATTCGCGGGCCCGCCTCGTCCGGGTCCATCCCCAGGATCCGCAGCTCGCCGCCGCTGCGGTGGGACACGCCACCGATCATGCGCATAGTGGTGGACTTGCCCGCGCCGTTGGGCCCCAGCAGGCCGAAAGACTCGCCGGCTTCGACGTCGAAGCTGATGCCCTTGACCGCCTCCAGCGCACCAAAGGACTTACGGAGGTTCACGGCAGAAATCACCGACGTCACGGATTTGAGCCTAACTGCCGCCTCCGACGCTTCCAACTCCAGGGCCAGCTGACCTGTGAGCGCGTCTCGTGCGAGTCGGCTCGCCGCGGTCGCGGCAGCTCACCCGGAAGCGGGAGCGAGGCTCCGTGCCGGCCCGCATGAACCTGCAATTGGGTATAACTGGGGTATATCCACACCTAGGGGGGTTTACCACAGGGTTTTCCACAGATAGCGGCGGTTCGGGGTGACGATTCGATCCACGACGCCAACGAGACGAAAGAGCAGCGATGAGCTCCGACGACACTCAAGCAGACATTCAACCGGCCGGCCCCGATGCTGGCCCGGCCTCGCCGGTGCCTCCCCTGCAGACCCCGATCCCGCCGCCCACCGCGCGGACCCCGATCCCGCCCCCGAGGCCGCAGACGCCGATCCCCCGGCCGCAACCGGGGCAGGCCAGGCCAGCGCGGCCCTCGCCCGCACCTGCGCCCTCGATCCCGCAGCGGGCGGGCCTCCCCCGGCCAGCGGGCACCCCGTCTGCTCCCAGGTCACGGGTGCCGATGATCGTGTCGGGGGCGGTGGCGTTGGTGCTGGTGGTGACCGGCGGCTGGTGGGCGGACAGCACCTTCTTCAATGATCGGCTGCCGGGCGAGCCGATGCTGGCAGACATCGCCGACGAACCCGAGACCCAATGGAGCCTCGACTTGGCCGAACCCGATTTCGCGGAGGTTCTCGAACTGGGCACCGTGGCTGCGGTGGGGGACTCACATCTGCTGGTGTCGGCTACCTGGGAACATAGCGCCTACGCCGAGGCCGTGGGGGATGACGCCGGCTGGGACGAGGACGACGACAACCACTTCGATGACGGCGTCGCGGCGGGCCAGCGCTACCGCGCCGACCTCGCCGAGTTCGACAACGGCACCAGCGCCACCTCCCCCGATGTGAGGCAGTACTGGCCGGAATACAACCCCATGAGCTACGCCTCTGATGTGACCCGCTCGTATCTTGGCTGGCTTCACGGCTTCACCTCGGTGCTCAATGACGCCAAGATCAGGCGGGAGCAGCCACAGCTGCCGACCTACGGGGAGGTGTACCTGGTCGATACCCGCAGCGGTGAGCTGGCATGGACCCTCGAACTTGCCGATCTTGGGATGCCCGCGGACGCGTTGACCCACGAGGGCTTGGTGCAGGTCTCCGCCCAGGGGCAGATCCTGGTCGTGGTGCCGGACATCGTCGGCGCGAGCCGGGAACTGCGGCTGCACATCATCGACCCGGCCACGGGCGAGCCCGAGGTGGCCGCGAGCATCCCCGGTGACCAGGCGATGTTCGCCACGACACTCGACGGGGACCAGCGGCTGGTGGTTCACGGTTCGCGCTACACCGCCGAGACCGATACCAGCACCGGATGGGTCTCGGTCTGGGACCCCAGTGACTATTCCGAACCGCTGTGGACAAGACAGTTCACAGATCGAAGTTTTGTTCCCCTCGGCCCGCCGGGGTTTGTGGCGATCGGGCGGCATAGCCCGGAGGAGGGCAGCCGCGCCGATCTGCTGCTCGACCTTCGCAGCGGCGAGGAACCCGGCTGGGGTGGCGTCGTGGATGCCGACTACCACTCAGCGGTCCCCTATAACGGCGGCGCCATAGTCACCGATGAGCTCGACGACGGCGCCCGGCTGCGCCGTGTCACCGCGGACGGCACCCTCGAATGGGAACTCGATGTCGCCTCGAGCCAGACGGTGCTTGTCGGTGACGAGCCGATCATCGTCACCGGCCAGGACAAGAACCGGGACGCGATCCCCAGCGGCCTGATGCGCATCGACCCGGACACCGGGAAGCCGATGTGGTCACAGCCCCTCGACGTCGCTTTCAGCTACGTCGGCGTGTGGTTCGATGATGCCTTCGTGGTCTACGGCCAGGAGCACATCTACTTGGTCGACCCGGTAACTGGGGAGCAGATCCAGGCAGTCGAGGGCAACGGGCACCTCATCGGCGCCGGGACGAGAACTGTGTACCTCAGCGACGGTGCCAGCGAACCCGCTTGGAGCGCCTGGTCCGCCGACGGTGAGCAGTTGTGGCGCAAACACGTGGGCCATGCGCAGTTCCCGGCCCCGGTACCCGGCCGGTTCATTCTCGTCGACCACCAGAGCCTGGAGATTGTCTCGTGGGGGTGACGGGACTGAGCGAAAGCCCCCTAGATCCGGGCACAACCGCGCAGTGGCGGGGCCACGCGGGGTCCCGCGAGAGCGGCCCGACCAGCGGGCTGTGAGGGCCTCGATGCCACCGTAACCGCTTGCGGCATCGAAGTGCACCGCCGACCGACGTTGTTGCACGAACGTTCAGTTCGGGCTCAGGTTCGTGCAGGAGTGGCAGGTGCCGGTGTAGCGTCGATTATCAGTCACATAACGTGGCCGAGCCCGGCCGGAGCACCCCGGTCGAACCAATTCGGCGTCGTCGACGCCACAGGCTGACGATGTCGTCAGGAATGGAGTTGATTCATGGATATCTCGCTGGGAACGATCTTCGTTTCCGAGTTGGTGGGCACGGCGATGCTGCTGCTGCTTGGTTGTGGCGTCGTCGCCAGCACCGCACTCAACAAGTCCAAGGGGCAAGGCACCGGGTTCCTCTACGTCAACCTCGGCTGGGGCATGGCCGTCTTCGCGGGCTTCATAGCAGCCTTCCAGTCGGGTGCGCACATTAATCCGGCCGTGACCATCGGCCTCTACGTCCGTGGCCTGATGACAGGCGAAGGGCTGACTCTCACCCAGGTCGGGGTGTATATCGCCGCCCAGCTCATCGGTGCATTTATCGGCGCAGTGCTGTGTTACCTGGCCTACAAGGAGCAGTTCGACGCCACCGACGACGGCCCGACCAAGCTCGGTGTGTTCTCCACCGGCCCCACTGTCCGCAGCGCCGGCTGGAACCTCACCACTGAGGCCATTGCCACCTTCGTGCTGGTGTTCACTGTCTTGGCTACAGGTATCCTCGGCGAATCGGTCAACATGGGCTGGCTCAACGGCCTCGGCGTTGCCCTCCTGGTCGTCGGCATCGGTGCCTCGCTCGGTGGCCCCACTGGCTACGCGATCAACCCGGCCCGTGACCTCGGTCCCCGCATCGCCCACGCCGTGCTGCCCCTGAAGAACAAGGGCGACTCCGACTGGGGCTACTCCTGGATCCCCGTCGTCGGCCCCATCATCGGCGGCGTCGTTGCCGGCCTCAGCGCTGGCGTCCTCGTCCCCGGTCTCTGATTCACACCCAGCACAAGGAAGTGAGAGCACATGACTGACAAGTACGTACTCGCGATCGACCAGGGAACCACAAGTACCCGCGCGATCGTCTTCGACCACAAGGGCACCATTGTCTCGGTCGGGCAGAAGGAACACGAGCAGATCTTCCCCCGCGCCGGATGGGTGGAGCACAACCCCATCGAGGTATGGGAGAACGTCCGCATTGTCGTCGCCGAGGCCCTGAGTAAGGCATCGCTGAACCACAATGACCTCGCCGCGGTCGGCATCACCAACCAGCGCGAGACCACAGTGGTGTGGGACAAGACCACTGGTGAGCCGGTGTACAACGCGATCGTGTGGCAAGACACCCGCACCGACAAGATCGTCGCCGAGCTGGGTGGGGCCGAGGGACAGAACAAGTACAAGGACCGGGTCGGTCTGCCGCTTGCCACCTACTTCTGTGGCCCCAAGGTCAAGTGGATCCTGGACAATGTCGAGGGCGCCCGCGCCCGCGCCGAAGCCGGTGACCTTGCCATGGGAACCATGGACACCTGGGTGCTGTGGAATATGACTGGCGGGGTCGACGGTGGTGTCTTCGTCACCGACGTCACCAACGCCTCGCGCACCATGCTCATGGATCTCAAGACCCTTGACTGGGATCCGGCGATCGCCGCGGATATGACTATCCCGATGTCGATGCTGCCGCAGATCAAGTCCTCGGCCGAGGTCTACGGCGTCGGCCGCGCCCAGGGAATGGTGCCCGACGTCCCGATTGCCGGCATCCTTGGTGATCAGCAAGCAGCGACGTTCGGCCAGGCGTGCTTCGAGGTCGGCATGGCCAAGAACACCTACGGCACCGGCAACTTCATGTTGATCAACACCGGCGAGGAGATCGTCCCGAGCCTCAACGGCCTGCTCACCACTGTGTGCTACAAGATCGGTGACCGGGCCGCGGTCTACGCGCTGGAGGGTTCCATCGCGGTGACCGGGTCGCTGGTGCAGTGGCTGCGCGACAACCTGAAGATGTTCGACGATGCCCCGAAGATCGAGGAATTGGCGCTGTCGGTCGACGATAACGGCGGCGCCTACTTCGTCCCGGCCTTCTCAGGCTTGTTCGCCCCGTACTGGCGTTCGGATGCCCGCGGTGCTTTGGTCGGCCTGACCCGCTACGTCAACCGTGGTCATATAGCACGTGCGGCGCTGGAGGCCACTGCCTTCCAGACTCGTGAGGTGCTCGACGCCATGGAGGCAGATTCCGGTGTGAAGCTGGCCGAGCTCAAGGTCGACGGCGGCATGACCGCCAACGAGTTGCTCATGCAGTTCCAGGCCGACATGCTCGGGGTGGACGTGGTGCGCCCGGTCGTCGCCGAGACTACGGCGCTGGGCGCCGCCTACGCCGCCGGTATCGCCGTGGGCTACTGGTCAGGCGAACAGGACGTCATTGATAACTGGGCCGAGGCTAAGCGCTGGAAGCCGCAGATGGATGAGGCGGACCGGGAGCGTCTGTTCCGTAATTGGAAGAAGGCGGTCACCAAGACCTTCGACTGGGTCGACGACGACGTGGTGTGATCACTAGTTGTTGACGCGCAGGGGCGGGTGGTGTTGCGGCACTACCCGCCCCTGACGTCGCCCCCGCTATTGTGGAAAACTCTCATTATTCATAGGGTGATACTGGTCCCCCACCTGGCATATATGTGAGAATCTCAATCGTGGCGCTACGTGACTACATCGTGGATCGCCTCGCCCACAGCGAGGACGTGGTCCAGTGGATCATGGGCGTCGCGCTGGCCATTTGCGCTGTGATCGCGCTTCCGATGAGTATCTCCGAGGCGATGGCCGGTGGCCGTCCCCTTCTGATCGACCTCGGGTTGTGGGGAACCGTCGCCGTTCAAATCGCCATCGCCTTTTGTGGTTTATTCCGTCCAAATATTACGTGGCCGATCGCAATCGCGGCTTCCATATCAATCGTTCTCATGGCTGCTGGGCTCGTGGGCCCGGAGGGCGCCCGGGCGGTGGATACCTGGGAGGCGAACCGCTGGGCCTGGATCCCGCTGACATATTTGCTCGGGCTGCACCCGCGCCGGCTGGCCTGGGTGGTCTACCTCGGGGTGCTGGTGGCAACCTCCTGGGCGGTGGTGACGCACTTCGATTTCGACTGGCGGGTCATCGTGCTGCAGGCCACCTTCGTGGCCAGCCCACTGGCGAAGCTCGTGCTCGCCGGGTTCGCGGTGGGCACCATGGTCGAGGAGATGCTCAAGGACCGCGGCCGGGCCATCACCGCCAGCGAACGGGAACGTATCCAGCGCTCGCGCGATCACGAACGACGGCGTCAGGTGCGCCGAACCCACGACACAGTGCTGCAGGTGCTGCAGCAGGCTACGGGACGATGGCCGGGGGTCAACCCCGCACAGGTGGCATCGGTGGCCCGAACCACCCTGCGTAGCCTGACCGATCTTCGGGTCGCCGAGGCCCCGCCGTCGCGGGAACTCGTCAGCGTCGTGGCCGCCCTGCACTCCGAACCCGAGCTGCGGGCGGTGTCCATCGCGGCCGATGTCGCCGATGCCGATCTGCCCCGGTTCGTAGTCGATGCCCTGCGCGGCGCTGCGGCGGAGGCGGTGCGCAACGCGCGCAAGCATGCTCCGGGGGCGACGGTGCGGATTCGGGTCTCGGAGCTGACCCACGGCATCCGCGTCATCATCACCGACGACGGGCCGGGTTTCGAGGTCGCCCGCGACACCCAGCGCCGCTTCGGCATCCGCGAGGCGATCCTGGGCCGGATGGTCGACGTCGGCGGCCTTGCGCGGGTCAATTCGGGCCAGCGGGGCACCAAGGTGGAGCTGTGCTGGCCGGCCGAGACCCACTCGTCGTCGAGTCATCGTTTCGCCAACCGGGTCTACCGCGCGATGGCCTGGATCGCCGCCCCCGTGCTGGTGGCCAGCGTGATCCACACGGCTATCTACCCGACAGGGGTGCCGGTGTGGTTGGTGTTATCGGTGCATGCGCTGATCTTCGGTCTGATCGCGCTGATCGTGCGGGCGAACCTGTGCGGCAGGCAGCTGCGCACCGTGCACACTGTGGCGCTGTCGGTGATCGGCGCGATCCTCATTGTGGCCAACTACTCCTGGGTGGATCCGGAACTTGTCAACGGGTGGATGGTGTGGACCCCGGCGCTGGTGGGGGCGGTGTTCCTGGTCGCGGCGCCCGAGCTGAAGTTCTCCCACGCCCTTATCGGCGCGATCTTGATGGTGGTCGTCACGTTCTCGGCCAGCTGGTACTTCCTTGGCCTGGACCAGACCTCGGGCTCAATGCTCGGCGCGTTGATCGCCAGCGCGCAGGCCGCCTTCGTGGTGCTGGTGGTGGCAACGCTGGCGGCGTTGCTGCGCCAGCGGCTCAACCGGCAGGCCAACCTTGAGGTGCAGGCCGAGCTGGAGCGGCTGGCCATCGCCGAGCGGCGCAAGCTGCGTGAATCGTGGATAGCGCACCTGGTGACGGTGGCGGGTCCGATCCTGCGGCGCGTCGGGGAGCAGCACGAGCAGATCGACCTGCGGGTGGCCCGCGAGGCGGGTTTCGTGGAGGCCAGGTTGCGTGATGATCTGACCCTGTGGCCCGAATTCAGCGACCTCGCCGCGTCCGCGGACACGCTGCGGCGCCGCGGCTGGACCCTCAACATGGTTGATCCCGATACCAGCCGCGCCGGGGAACTCGCCCAGCTGCTGGCGCGGTTCCCCCCGGCGATGGCCGATCAGCGGATCACAGTGTCCAACGACGTGGTCACAGTGGTCCCCGGGCCGAGCCCGGAGCAGCAGACGCATTTGCCGGAGCCAAGTTTGGTTGTGGATGCTTTATACGTACAGTTCGCGTTGGGCTCAGCCGCGCTGCGGGTCAACGAGCAGGATAAGCCGGTGGAGGTTGGGTTGTGACCGAGATCATGGTGGCAGTGCTGGACGATCACCAGATCGTGCGCGACGGCATCCAGTCCTTCGAGCTGGATGGGCTGCGGGTGCGGGTGGCGTTCTCCAGCGGTGACACCCGCGAGTTCGAACGGCAAGCCTTCGCCGAGCCACCGGACGTGGCAGTGATCGATTTGAACATGGACGGCCGCATCGTCGGGCACGAGACCATAGGGCGGCTCAGCGAGGCCGGGATCCGCTGCATCGCGCTCACCGCCGACTACCGCCGGCTGCCGATCCGTTCGGCGCTGGATGCCGGGGCCCGCGGGCTGGTCCTGAAAAGCGACGGCATGGACTTCCTGCGGCACGCGATCGTCGAGGTCTTCGTCGACGGCTGGGCCAACAGCACAGCTCTCGCCTCGGCGCTGATCGGGGAGAGCGAGCACCTGGTGCAGCTGTCCGCGCAGGAACGAAAGTGCCTGTTGCTGGCCAGCCAGGGGGTGCCGTTGAAGGCCATCGGCAGCCAGCTGAGCCCGCCGATCTCGGTCGGGACCGTCAAAACCTACCTGGCCCGCGCCTATGAGAAGTTCCACGACGCCGGGCGCCCGGTGGCCAACACCACCGCCGCCGTGGTGGCCGCCACGCAGGATGGCTGGTTCGACCTGGAGGAGTGAACCCGCCGGTTCACCGCCGCGCGGCCAGGTAGCCGCGCCAGCCGCCGTGAGCTGTGATGTCGGGCAGCTGCGCCACGGATCCGGCGCCGACGAAACCTATCGCCGTCTGGCCCGCCTCGAGAGTGACCGGGCCCAGCGCCAGCGGCGCGACAACCTGCCGCAGCAGCCGGGCCAGCCCGAGGGCGGGCACCCGCCACACCTCTCCGGGCAGGCTGCAGCCGCCGGCCTCAACCCGCCGCAACGCGGGACGCGGCACCCCGGTCTCCACCAGATGCATGCGGTACTCCGGTGCCGTGGCCGCCTCACGCATGAAGCGGCCACCGGCCTGCTCCAGCTGGTACTGCAGGGCGAGCCCGCGCTGGTGCTCCCCGAACACAACGATGTCTTCGCCGGGGGCGATAGTCTCGCCGTCGGTCCCGGCGCCGGAGATCAGGCCCGCGACGTCGAGGGCCACCTGGTCGTGGCAGGCGGGGGCGATGACGGTGACGGCGGTGCCGTCGGCGGCGGGGGCCGCCACCGCGCACATGTCGAGCAGGTTCACGAAGTTCGTGAAGGTCCCGAGGATTGTGTTGATGCCCACCGGGTCTGCCTGCACTGCCGCGATGCTCGGATGCATCGGTGCGGTGGGGACAATGAGCGCGTCGGCACCCTCGAACATTGTGCTGGCGAAGTGCCGGGCGGCCAGCACGCGGTGCTGGTCGCGGATCACCTGCCACCCGGGCACGTCACCGGCGCGGGTGACGATCCCGGCCACCGTCGGGTCCAGCGCGTCCAGATGAGCCTGGGCCCATTCGCCGTAGGCCTCGGCCCGCTCCGCCACGAGGCCGCCGTCGTAGAGCAGCCGGGCAGCGTCGAGCAGCACCTCGAGCTCGACGGATTCCACCTGGATGCCCCGGGCCGTGAGGTCGGCGACGAGCCGGTTGAATCCCTCCCGGACAGCATCCGAGCACACCTGCAGGTCGGCGTCGGTGGGTATCAGGAGCCGGGGGTGGGCGGGGGCCCCGGCGGGGGAGTGCTCGGCCCAGCCGCGCGAGCGCGGGTCGGCGGCGTCGGGGCCGATCAGCACCCGAAGCGCCCCGGGCACCGAGGCGAGGTCGGCGGCGAACAGGGAGACGGTGTCGTAGCTGCGGCAGGCGGGCACCACACCGCGGCTGGAGACCAGCCCGAGGGTGGGTTTGATCCCGACGATGCCGTTGAACCCGGCGGGGACCCGCCCGGACCCGGCGGTGTCGGTGCCGAGGGAGTAGTCGACGATGCCCTGCGCGAGAGCCACCGCCGAGCCCGAGGAGGAGCCACCCGAGATCAGTGTCTCGTCGGTGACGCAGCGCACCGCACCGTAGGGGGAGCGGGTGCCGACCAGGCCGGTGGCGAACTGGTCAAGGTTGGTTTTGCCGAGGATCACCCCGCCCTGGGCGCGGATCCGGCGGACCACCTCGGCGTCGTGGTCGGGGTGGTAGGCGAACTCGGGGCAGGCCGCCGTGGTGGCGAGGCCGGCGACGTCGATATTGTCCTTGACCGCCCACACTGTGCCCGCGAGCTGCAATGCCTCGCCTGCGGCGACCCGCCGGTCGATCTCGGCCGCTTCGGCGAGCAGCCCGGCCGGATCGGCGAGGCTGATCCAGGCCTCGGGCCGGTCAGTGTCGGCGAGCGCGGCGAGCGCCTCGCTGACGCGGCGGGTGGCGGTGGTGGGGGCGGGTCGAGTCAACATGGTCGGGCGGGGGTCCTATCTATCTGGATGGTCCGGGAAGCAGGTGGCGTGAGCGTTCGAGGACGACGTCGCGGGATTCGGTGATGTGGCTGGTGAGTTGGTCGATGGCGGCGGTCAGTTCCCCGGCGAGCACCGCCTCGGCGATCGAGATGTGCTCGACGATGGTGGCTGCCATGCGTTCGTGGGTGAGGTAGTCGAACATGCGCACCGGGCGGATCCGCTGGTTGACGCTGTCGAGGGCGTCCAGCATCGCCCTATTGCCGGAACTGGCCAGTAGTTGCCGGTGGAAGCTCTCGTCGCGGGACACGAACCCGGCGTCTGGTTCCGGGGGTGCCTGCCGGTAGCTGACCCACTGCGCGAGCTCCTGGCCGAGGGTGTCGGGGTCGTGGCGGGACCCCGAATCGTGTAGGTGCCGGCTGATCCCCTGGGTTTCCAGCAGGATCCGCAGCTCGTACAGGTCGGCGAGCCGGTCGAAGGCCGGAACGTAGGGAAACAGGCCCCCCTGGCGGCGGCTGACCAGCCCGTCGGCCTCCAGGCGTTTGAGAGCCTCCCGCACCGGGGTCCGGGAGACCGAGTACTCCTCGGCCAGGGGCTCCTCGGCCAGCCGGTCCCACGGGTGGATGGTGCCGTTCATCAGGTCGGCGCGCAGCGACATGTACACCTGCTCGGCCCGGCTGAGCTGCTCGGCCGCGACGGTAGTCACCGGTCCGCCGTGGGGCCGAGGGGAGGGTGTGGTGGCACGAGACATGAGGACTCCGAGGCGTCGGTGGCAAGTATGGGACCATCGTGCCAGTTCAGGTTCATCAGGCCGGTGAGGGTGATCGCCAGGCTCACCGGGTCCTCCAGCATCCAGGCGTGAGCCACCCCGGGCACGAGCCTGACTGGTGCCCCGCTCGCCTGGTGCAGCGCGGCGGCGGCGTTGTGGCGTGCCCGGCCGGAGCGGGCGCCGAGGCTGACGTGGACCTGGCGAAGGTCGGCGGCCTCGGGGATGTCGAAGCCGGCGAACATCGCCACGTCGCGGTAGACGCTGCCGGCCTCGGCGGGCAGTTCTTCTGGGGTCCAGGCCGGGCCGTAAAGGTGGCTGCCGAATGCCTCGGGGCCGTGCTCGGCGAGCGCGTCGAGCGCTGGCCGCAGCAGTCCCGGGGCCAGCCGCCCCACCGCCGGTTCGTGCGCGAGGATGCCGGCGGTGGGGACCCCGGCCAGCGCCAGGCCCAGCGCGAGCGTCGCCCCGCCGGAGACCCCGGCCACGAAATTGTTCTCGCACACCCCGGCCACGGCGGCGATCTCCCGGTCCAGGTCGCCGCTGCAGGGGCGCTGCGGCACCTCGACGCGAAGCCCCGGGTGGGCCGCGGCCAGGAGCCGGGCGACGAGGCGGTAGATCCGCGGTGTCGCGGCGGCCCCGTGGAGCAGCACCAGGCCGGTCATCTCGCCAGCGCAGCCAGCAGGTCCGCCGAGGGCGCTATCGCCCCGAAGACGCCGCCCTGCATGGTGACCATCGTCAGCGCTGCCTGGTAGTTGCCGACGTCGGTGGCGCCGGTGCAGTCGGTCAGCAGCAGGCATTCATAGCCGCGGTCGTTGGCGTCGCGCATTGTGGTGTGCACGCACACGTCGGTGGTGATGCCGGTGAAGATGAGGTGGGTGATGCCGGCGGTGCGTAGCACCAGGTCGAGGTCGGTGGCGTAGAAGGATCCCTTGCCCGGCTTGTCGATGATCACCTCGCCGGGCAGCGGCGCCATCTCCGGGACTATCTCCCAGCCGGGTTCGCCGCGCACCAGGATCCGCCCGCATGGGCCGCTGGTGCCGATCCCGGCCCCGATGCGCTCGGAGCGCCACAGCTTGTTCGGTGGCAGGTCGCTGAGGTCCGGGCGGTGGCCCTCCCTGGTGTGGATGATGGTGATACCTGCCTCGCGGCAGGCGGCCAGGACCGCCGCGGCGGGTTCCAGGCCGGCCCGGGTCAGCGACAGGTCGTAGCCCATCGCGTCGACGTAGCCGCCGGGGCCGCAGAAGTCGACCTGCCAGTCGATGTTGATCAGCGCTGTGTGGGCCGGGTCGAAGCTGCCGTCGAAGGGCCAGATGTAGGGGTCGGCGGGGACTGAATATGTGGGCATGTGGGTTCCTTTCACGAGCTGTAGGCGGCCAGGGCGGCACTGGTGGTGCCCACCGCCCCGAAGATGCCGCCCGACATTTCAATCGACGAGAGGGCTGCGGCCTCCAGGGCCGGGTCGGCGCTGAGGCAGGCATCGCTCAGCAGCAGGCATTCCAGCCCGCGGTCGTTGGCCGCGCGCATGGTGGAGTGGACGCCGATTTCCAGGTAGGCACCGGCCAGGAGCAGGTCGTGGATGTGGTGGCGGGCAAGCAACGGCTCCAGACCGGAGCCGTAGAAGCCGCTCCAGCCGTGGCTGGTCAGCCTCACTGCCCCGGGCAGCGCCGCCTCGCCGGGGCCGGCCCCCAGGCCGGCCTGCACCTCGACGCTCAGGCCGACGCGTCCGGCCAGATCTTTCACTCGCTCCCGGATCGGCCCGAGGGCCGGCGGCTGCGGATCAACCTGGCGAGGCGGGGCCGCGCCCGGCGAGACCAGGATCAGCGCGGTGTGTTCCGGGCTGACCTGCCCCCGCCAGGGCCACGGGTAGG
>JBKEBG010000152.1:0-2976 GCA_047972985.1 Arachnia sp. | reverse complement strand
GAGGCACTGAACCTCAGCGAACCCAAGGACGCCAGCTATACCCTCACCGACGGCAAGGTCACAGTGGTGCCTGCTGTCGATGGCAAGGAGATCGACGCCGAATCCCTGGCCGCCGCCGTGGAGGAGGCGGCTGTGAAGTCCGGGGATGAGCGCACGGCCGCGGCGGGCGTGACCACCGAGAAGGCCGAGTTCACCACCGACGAGGCCACCAAGCTGGCCCCCACCAAGGTGATCGGCGAGTTCACCACCTACTTCCCGCATTCGTCGAGCAACTACCGCAACAACAATCTTGGGCAGGCTGCGAAGTCGATCAACGGCACAGTGCTGTTGCCCGGCGAAACCTTCAGCCTCAACGACACTCTGGGGGAGCGCACCGCCGAGAACGGCTACATCGACGGCTACGTCATCAACGGGGGAGTGCTGGTCAAGGAGTCCGGGGGAGGCATCTCGCAAAGCGCCACCACCTTGTACAACGCCGCCTTCTTCGCCGGCTACGAGGACATCGAGCACAAGCCGCATTCGCTGTACTTCGACCGCTACCCGGCCGGGCGCGAGGCCACCGTGTACTACGGGTCGCTCGATATGAGGTTCCGCAACGACACCGAGTACCCGTCCTATATCCAGGGCTACATCACCGAGGCAACCAACTCGGCCAAGGGGAGCATCACGTTCCGCATATGGTCCATCCCCACCTATGACCGGGTGGTGTCCACCGAGCTGGTGAAGTCCGGCTACTACTCGGGCTCGGATCGCGTCAGCGACGACCCGAATTGTGAGCCGCAGGCCCCGATCCAAGGCTTCACCGTCAACTGGAGCCGCTTGTTCTACAAGGGTGACGAGGTCGTGAAGAAAGAGGACTACTCCTGGCAGTACTCGGCCGGGGACCGCATCACCTGTGCCTAGTGTCGCCACCAGCGGCCGGGGCGCTAGGCTGGCCTAGAAAGGAGCCGCTGTGACCTACATCATCGGACTGCCGTGTGTGGACCTCAAGGACCGCGCCTGTGTCGAGGAGTGCCCAGTCGATTGCATCTACGAGGGCAATCGGATGTTGTACATCCATCCCGATGAGTGCGTCGACTGCGGGGCCTGCGAACCCGTGTGCCCGGTAGAGGCCATCTACTACGAGGACGACGTCCCGGCTGATCAGGCGCAGTTCTACGACGCGAATGTCGAGTTCTTCAACGAGTTGGGCTCCCCGGGCGGTGCGGCAAAGCTCGGCGTGATCGATCATGATCATCCCATCGTCGAGGCTCTCCCGCCGCAGGAGCAGTGAGCGACCTCTCGGGTCGGCTCCCGGATTTCCCCTGGGACACGCTCGCCTCGGCCAAGCTGCGGGCGGCCGCGCATCCCGACGGCATCGTCGACCTGTCGGTCGGCACCCCGGTGGACCCCACACCCTCCTTCGCCGCCGAGGCCATGGCTTCGGTGTCAGCGCATGGATATCCGACGGTCTGGGGGACGCCGGAGCTGCGCCTGGCGATCCGCCGGTACCTGGAGACCCGATGGAGTTGCGTGCCGCTGGCCGATCAGAATGTGCTCCCGGTCATCGGCACCAAGGAGCTCGTCGGCTGGCTGCCCACGATGCTGGCGTTGGGGGCGAAGGACGTTGTCGTCCACCCGGTGAGTGCCTATCCCACCTACCAGGTGGGGGCATTGACCGCGGGTGCCCGGCCCCTCGGGCTGGACGATCCGGCCCAGCTACCCGACGGGGTGGGCCTGGTGTGGATCAACTCGCCAGCTAATCCCACCGGACGGATCGCCGACGCCGCTGAGCTGCGGGCCTGGGTGGGTGCCGCCCGGGAAGCCGGGGCGGTGCTGGCCAGCGACGAGTGCTACGGCGAGTTCGCCTGGGACGCCGAGCCCTACAGCGTGCTTGACCCTCGGATCAACGACGGCAACCTGGCGGGGCTGCTGGCCGTGCACTCTGTGTCCAAACGGTCAAACGCGGCAGGCTACCGTGCTGGTTTCGTAGCGGGAGATGCTCGCGTCGTGGGCGAGTTGCTCGCCGCCCGTAAGCACCTGGGGATGATGGTGCCGGCACCGATTCAGGCCGCCATGGCGGCGTTGCTGGGAGACCAGGATCACGTCGAGGCCCAGCGGGAGCGTTACCTGGCTCGTCGATCGGTACTGCGCCCCGCGCTGGAGGAAGCTGGTTTCCGGGTCGAGCACAGCCAGGGGTCGCTGTACCTGTGGGTCACGCGTGACGAACCCTGCCGGGAGTCGGTGGCGTGGCTGGCCGAACTGGGCATCCTCGTCGCGCCGGGTGACTTCTACGGAGCGGACACATTCGTCAGGGTGGCGCTGACCGCCACGGATGAGCGGATCGGGGCTGCTGTCCATCGCCTGGGCGGTGCTCAGCGCTAGGACAATGCCTGGCCCGTGGCTGGTCGCGGGCTACCTGCTGGCGTTCACCCAGTCCTTGGTGGCCTTTTCTAGGAGATCCAGGTCGCCCCCGCCAGCCAGCAACGTGACTTTGTGATTCTCGTATGCCACGAGGCACTGGTACTGGTTGCCAAGCTCCTTGTTCTCCAAGCAAATGGAACCGCCTGCGGGGCGCGAGACCTCGGCGACCTCGGCATCGGTTTCCGACTTCAGCCGCTCGACAAGGTCGTCCACCGAATCGAATTCGGTGATTTCCAAATCTCCCAGATCCAATGTCTGTACCAGCACAGCATCGGCGATGTCGCTGTTTCCGTAGGCGGAGCCCTCAATGCCGCCGAGGGCGTCGAAGTCTTCGGAGTCCATCAGCGGGAGCCCACCGATTTCGGAGGGCGGTTCCCGCGGGGGCTCCTTGCCGGCGAATCCCCCGGAGCGACCCAGCAGCACAACTGCGATCACAATGATCAACGCCACCGCTACCACCCCGCCCACTATCAAGATCCACGGTGGGGAGGTGCGCCGCTGGCCTGGGGGGCCGTAATGGGGTGCTCCGCCGGGGGGCCCTTGTGGGTAGCCGGGAGGACCGTAGGGTGCTCC
>JBKEBG010000084.1:0-1927 GCA_047972985.1 Arachnia sp. | reverse complement strand
GGGGGGGGGGGGGGGGGGCTCGGTCGGGGTCAGAGGCCCCGCATCTGCTGGCGTATCAGGATATCCGGCACAGCAACAGCCACCCTGTCGCCGACCCGGCCCGCACCCCGTGCGCCGGCTGCGGATCGGGCCGGGGCCGCCGCGATGCCGGCGCCCCCCATGTGCCCGAGGGTCGGCGTCAGCCAGCCCGCCGCATCGTGCAGTTCCGGCGGGTTGCCGCTTGGTTCGCCCGTCCGGGCGGGTCCGGGCTTGCCGGTCCCCGCCCGGGCAACCAGTCTGCCGGTCGTGTTCGGCCATGGCCGGACCGATACAGAAGTGATGTTCCATAACTGTTCAGGAGGCACATTCGATGCCCGCTACCTTCGCCAATATCGCCCTCTCCGTCGATCTGATGCAGGTCCAGGCGGCCTTGCCCCCGGCCGGTCATGCGCTTGAAACTCTCGGCGAGGGTGTCGCCGCGCTGACCCGGGCCTTGCCTGCTCCGATCGTCGAGATGGGCGCATCTGTCGGACAGGTCGTTCACCCGTGGGTGGACTCGGCGGCCTCTGCCGCCGGAGCATGTCTGTCCGCCTGCGGCTTGGCGATGTAGCCCCTTCCCTGCGTTCCGACCTTTCGCCGCATCATCGCAGATCGGCCAGCCGCCGCAGGATCTGGCCATGCAGGGTGCGGCGTTCCCCGGGCGTCAGGAAGGCTCCCAGTTCGACCTCGCGGCCGCCATCGGTCAGGGTCAGGTAATCCTCGACCGGGCCGTCGCGCAGTATCGCGCGCACCCAGTAGGGATTGGCGGTCCATTCGCGCGACGCCCGCCCCGGGTCGTCGCGCGTCAATTGCAGACGGTCGCGGTCGAGGCGCAGATATTCGCAGGTCTCGCCGCTGCGATAGCTGCGATGCAGCGCGTACCAGATGCCGGCCACCACCATCGCCATGAAGGGCAGCAGCCCCCACAGGATCGCCGTGCCCAGAACCGCCAGAAGCGGCAGGCACAGCAGCGCGGCCGTCACGCCGATGAACCACACGAACCCCCGGCGCGGCAGCGACCGGTAGGGCCAGGCGCGCAACTCGGCCCCTTGCGGGCCATCCGTCCATTCATAGGGCATCGGTGGCCCTCCCCCCGGCCAGGGCCGGGTTCCGCCGGCCCGGCTTGCGAAACAGCGGCGGATCGGCGTGAACCGCCACCGGTGCCGCGAAATCCGTGACATTCACGTCCGGGACAGGGGCGGGGCGCATGCGGATGTTCCTACGAGAAACGGCCCCGGATCGCTCCGGGGCCGCAGGTGCCTTTTCGGGTCGGCCCCGCTTCAGTGGGCGTGGCCGTGATCCCAGTCCTCGCGCTTCGGCAGTTGCTCGAACGTGTGTTCGGGCGGGGGCGAAGGCAGGGTCCATTCCAGCGTGTCGGCATGTTCGTTCCAGTAGTTCGGCACATTGACGCGCTGACCGGAGCGCAGCGTATAGGCCACGATGCCGATGAAGAACAGGAACGAGGCAAAGGACAGATAGGCGCCAAGCGAACTGATGTTGTTCCAGAACGCGAACTCGACCGGATAGTCGATATAGCGGCGCGGCATCCCCTGACGACCCAGGAAGTGCTGCGGGAAGAAGATCATGTTCGAGCCGATGAACATCATCCAGAAGTGGATCTTGCCGGCCCATTCCGGGTACTGGCGGCCGCTCATCTTGCCGATCCAGAAATAGACCCCGGCGAAGATCGCAAAGACCGCACCCAGCGACATCACATAGTGGAAATGCGCCACGACGTAGTAGGTGTCGTGATAGACGCGGTCCAGCGGAGCCTGCGACAGGACCACCCCGGTCACGCCGCCGACGGTGAACAGGAACAGGAAGCCGAAGGCCCACAGCATCGGGGTCTTGAACTCGACCGAGCCGCCCCACATCGTCGCGATCCACGAGAACACCTTGATGCCCGTGG
>JBKEBG010000078.1:0-16906 GCA_047972985.1 Arachnia sp. | reverse complement strand
TCTGTGCGGTGGTCCCCGCACGGACGATGACCCCTTCGTGCAGGATCGCGATCCGGTCGGCGAGCGCCTCCGCCTCCTCCAGATAGTGGGTGGTGAGTACCACGGTGACACCGTCGGCGATGAGGCTCCGGATCAGCTCCCAGGTGCGCTGGCGCGACTCGGGATCGAGACCGGTGGTGGGCTCGTCGAGGAACAGTACGCGGGGGGCACCGAGCAGGGCGAGGGCGAGATCCAGGCGGCGGCGCTCACCGCCGGACAGGCTTTTGACCGCTACGCCGGTTCGTTGGGTGAGGCCGACATCGGCGAGCACCTCAGCGACCGGCCGCGGGCGGCTGAGGGTCCGGGCCCAGGTGGTGGCGATCTCGGTGACGGTGATGTCGGCGGGGAATCCGGCGTCCTGGAGCACGATGCCGGTGTGTGGGCGTACGGCCGCCCGATCGGTGAAGGGGTCGCGGCCGAGGACCTGCACGTTGCCGGCAGTTGCCGGGGCCATACCCTCGATCACCTCCAGTAGGGAGGTCTTGCCGCCGCCATTGGTGCCGAGCAGGGCGTAGAGCTCGCCCCGGCCAACGGTGAGATCGACGCCGCGTACCGCCTCATAACGGTTGTCACCTGAGCCGTAGGACCGGCGCAGGCCTTCGACAGTGATGATGTTCTCGGTCATATCTCCACAATGCTGTGCATCGCGGCACCGCCCCAGTGCGCCTGCGCACGGCTTCGGGTGGCTTGTTCACGGGGCGCCCATGACACTTGTCATGGGGCGTGTGGGCGGGCGAACCTGAGTGGCCGAAAGCCGCGCACCCCACTGCATCGCGGTAAGTTCCCGCGCCAGCGCTTGGTTGTCACCAGATCGACCAGCGCCACGGGTCACGCCGCGGGGCGATTGAGCTTCCGGCCAGGTCGAGACTGCAGCCAGGGCAAATTGAGCCTACGGTGGGGGTATGCGATCACGCGAGGACGTCAAAGGCTGGCTCACCGACATGGACGGCGTGCTCGTCCACGAAAACACGGCGCTGCCAGGCGCGCAGGACATCATCGAATCCTGGAAGCGCCACGACACCCCGTTCCTGGTGTTGACCAACAATTCAATCTTCACACCGCGTGATCTTTCGGCTCGGCTGCGGGCCTCGGGGCTGGAGGTGCCCGAAAACCGGATCTGGACCTCGGCGCTGGCCACGGGGGAGTTCCTGGCCGATCAGAAGCCGGGCGGTTCGGCCTATGTGATCGGCGAGGCCGGCATCATCACAGCGCTCCACGAGCGGGGCTTCATCCTCACCGATCGCGACCCGGACTTCGTCGTGGTCGGTGAGACCCGCACCTATTCCTTCGAGTCCATCACCACAGCTATCCGGCTGATCATGAAGGGCGCCAGGTTCATCGCCACCAACCCCGACGCCACCGGCCCGAGCAGCGACGGCATCCTGCCCGCCACCGGGGCGATCGCGGCGCTTATCGAGAAGGCCTCCGGCCACGCCCCCTACGTCGTGGGCAAACCGAATCCGATGATGTTCCGTTCGGCATTGAACTGGATCGGGGTCCATTCGGAGGAGACGGGAATGATCGGCGACCGCATGGACACCGACATCATCGCGGGCATGGAGGCGGGGCTGCACACTGTCCTGGTCCTCACCGGCATCACCAACCGCAGCGATCTGAGCACGTACCCGTTCCGCCCGGTCGAGGTGCTCGACGGGATTCACCAGCTGCTGGAGCCGCCCGCCGAGGCCGGCTAGCCGTGGCGAGGGCGCCAGGGCCCGGCGGGCCGGCCTCGTTCCACAAGCGGGGCTCGCGGGCGGCGATCGCCACTGAGCTGGCGAGCCTGGCATGGCTGGATGTCGCGGGCGGGGCGCCGGTGGCAGCTGTTCTCGGCAGCGGCGCAGCGTGGCTGGAGACCAGGTTCATGGCCTCGGGTGTGCCGGGGCGGGAGGCCGCGGCCGAGTTCGGCCGAGGCTTGGCCGTGACCCACCGCAGCGGTGCCCAACGCTGGGGGCAGGCCCCGCCCGGGCTCGACCCGGCTGACCTGAGGCTGGCGGAGCTTCCCGCCCCGGCAGATGCCGGTGGACCCGAGCCGTGCTGGCCCAGCTTCGGGCAGTTCTACGCCGAGGCCCGGCTTCGTCCCTATCTGGACGCGTCAGCCGCGTTCGACGTCGAGGCTCGGCGGCTGCTGCACCGGGCCTGCGACCGGATCGCCTCCGGCGCCTTCGACGCGGCCCAGCCGGAAGGCTGCGGTGACATCGCCCGGATTCACGGCGACCTGTGGCACGGCAACGTGGTGTGGGCGGCGGCAGGCGACGGCGTCGCGGGCACCCTCATCGACCCGTGCGCCCACGGCGGCCACGCCGAGACCGACCTCGCCGAGCTGGGAGTCTTCGGGGCACCGCACCTGGACGCGATCCTGGGCGGCTACCAGGAACTAGGCCCGCTGGCCGAAGGCTGGCCAGATCGCGTCGGGCTCCACCAATTCCACATGGTGCTGGTTCACGTCCGTCTCTTCGGCGCCCCCTACCTAGCCCAAGCGATCCAGACCGCGAACTCGCTGCTGAGCTGACCCCGAGCTGGTTCAGTGGCTCACATACAGCGACTCGATCCCAGCATCGACCGAGAGCGTGATCCCGTTCGTGGACCCGGCCATGGGATTGGCCAGGTAGGCGATCGCCTCGGCGACCTCCTCAGGCAAGACCAAACGCCCGTGGGGCTGTCTGGCCTCCAGCGCCGCCCGGCTGGCATCGCTATCAGCTGTCTCGGCGAGCAGACGATCGACCCAGGGCGATTGGGTGGTCCCCGGGCACACCGCGTTGAAGCGCACGCCGTCTGCCAGGTGGTCCGAGGCCATCGCGCGTGTGAGCGCGACCACAGCGCCCTTGGACGCGGTATAGACCGCCCGGTCCGGGAAACCCGTCAAGGCCACGGCTGATGCGACGTTGACAACGCATGAGGGCCGAGCGGCGATCAGGTGCGGTAGCGCGGCGCGAATGGTCCGCACAGTCCCCAGCAGGTTGATGTCCAGCACCCGTGACCACTCGTCGTCGTCGTTGTCAGCGATGGTGCCGGTGGCTGCGATTCCGGCCGAATTGATGAGAATGTCCAGACGTCCCCACCTGTCGATCACGGACTCGATGCCGGAGTCGACACTTGCCTGGTCACTGACGTCGGCGGTGTAGCTGCTCGCGCCGTCGGGCGTGCCACTGGTGTCGCGGTCCAGTACTGCCACCCGCGCGCCGCCGGAGAGCAGACGACGAGCCGCCGCCGCGCCGATACCCGAGGCACCACCGGCGATGACCGCGACCCGACCATGGAAAGCTCCGTGTGTCTGAGTCATCGATCGGCCCGCCCGGCCACATCCTGGCGCTGCCGCCCCAGGTGCTCGATCTCAATCTCCACCACATCCCCCGCGGCTAGGTAGGGGAAGCGACCGGAGAAGGCCACTCCTTCTGGGGTGCCGGTCAAGATGACGTCGCCGGGCTCAAGGACCGTGTAGTGGCTCAGGTCGGCCACGATCTGGCCGACATCGAAGATCATGTCCGAGGTACGGGAGTCTTGGCGCGGCTCTCCGTTGACGAAGCTCTGCACCCGGAGGTCGCCCGGGTCAAGGCTGTCGGCGGTCACCAGCCAGGGCCCGAGGGGGCAGAACCCTGGCCCACCCTTGCCCTTGGACCATTGGCCACCAGACAGTTCCAGCTGCCACTCCCGTTCCGAGATGTCATTGGCCACCGTGTACCCGGCGACGTGGCCGAGCGCGGTCTCGGGATCCTCGATTTGCCAGGCGCGGGCGCCGATCACGACAGCGAGCTCAGCCTCCCAATCGACCTTGCGGGCACCGGCGGGCAGGGGGAACCGATCGTCAGGCCCGGCGACGGTGTGAGGCGGCTTCATGAACACCACGATGCGTTCTGGTGGTTCCTGACCCCCCTCCCTGGCGTGGGCCGCGTAGTTCATCCCGATGCAATAGACGGCCCCCGGTCGGGCGACCGGGGCGCCCATCCGCAGGGCCGAAGCATCGGCCAGTTCAGGAAGCTCGGCCAGGTGCGCCGTCACCGCGCCGGCAGGGTCACCGGCCAGGAATGAACCGTCAATGTCGGCGGTGATCGGGCGTAGGTCGTGGTACTGCCCGTGGAGGAACGCGACGGGAATCTCCCGCCCGGATTCTCCGAGTCGTCCGAAGTGCATGTGTGCCTCTCGTGTGGTGGTTAGCGTGCTCCCGGCAGGTCCTGCCGGGAAAGTCGTGTGGTGGTGGTGAACTTGGCCTCCGCAGCGATGGAGATTCCGTCACCGCCTCGCTGGTAGCCGCCGGCCGGGCCTTCTCCGGGGAGGATGTTCGCGGGCTCGACGGCCACCGCGTAGAGCCGTCGGAACCAGGGCCAGCCCGACGTCGCGTTGGCTTCGATCCAGAACCAGGCGTAGGGAAAGCTGGTGGCGGTCCATTCCAGCTTCATGGCGAATCCGTGCCGAGGGCTGGCCAGGATTGCAGAGGGTGCTGATTCAAGATCGGCAAACGCTGCGAACAGTGAGCTCCCCGAGCCAGGACCTGGCACAGCGATGCTGCCTGGGACCGGGCCAGTCCCCAGAATTTCTGCCGGAGTGCCGACCCGCCCAGCCCGAGCCATCGTCCCGGGGGCCTGGGCGTCGGTGATCAGCGTCTTGGCCCCGACTATTACGTAGCTGTCCTCGTTGAGGAACTGCTCACCGAAAGCGGGATGCTGGACCATGCGGGTCGATACGGGATCGGGGGATGTGTTCTCGAGCGTGTCGGTGACCACCAGGTGGGGTCCGACGACACTGATGTGGCGGTGGAGCCGCAATGGTGCGCTAGCGAGGTAGGTCTGCAAGGTGCAGGCGGCGGGGCTTTGAGTCAGCACCGACCACTGGGTGAGCGCCGCCTCACCGTGGTATCCCTGGCTGACGCCGTCGTGGACGCGTTCTGGCCCGGCATTGGGCACCAAGAATTGCCAACCGCCCGGATAACCACGCAGCCAGGCGGTCATCGAATCGCTTGTCCCTAGGCTTGGGCGGCTCAACCCGGTGGGGGACTGGGCCAGGACCCCGGTACCCGTGCGTCGATCCGTTACTTGGAGGATGTCGGCACCGCGTTCGGGTGCGACGATGACCTCAAGGTCAGCACTGCTCAGCAGCATCGTCATCTCAGCCCCCGAACCGCGGCACTGGCATCCCATGCACCTGGAGCCCTCGCACTCGGAACACCGAACCAGCCAGTTCGTCCTGCTCGGGTGTGAGCTGGGCCGCTGCCGATGTGATCCATAGCTCGTCACGCTCGGGACCGACGAACATGCATGATGTTGTCTGGAGGGTCGGGATCGCGAGGGATCTCAGGAGGCTCCCCTGGGGGGAGAACTCGTGCACGGCTGCCCCCGCAAACATCGCAATCCACAGGTGGCCCTGTTCGTCGACGGCCAACCCGTCAGGCACCCCGTCGGGGAAGCCGTCGGCATCCACCAGCACGCTCGGGTGGGGATCGAGGGTGCTTGATGCGGGATCAAAGGCGAACCTCAGTAAACGCCGGGCCTGTGTCTCAACCAGGTAGAAAGTGCTGCCGTCAGGGCTCCAGCCCAAACCGTTGGGCTGTGTGAGCCCATCGAGAACCAGCGATGCCTGCCAGTTCGCGTCGAGTCGCCACAGACCGCCTTGGCCTGGCGTGAAGTCGTTCGCGCAGCTCCCGGCCCAGTAGATGCCATTCGGATCGACTTTGGCGTCGTTCATCCGGACACCCGGTGGGAGCAGATTCAGCTGCCGCTCGATCCGGCCGTCGGAATCAAGGGCGGCGAAACCGGTGGCGACGGCGGCCACGAAGCCGCCGGCGGCGCGTGGTGCTGCCGCACCCACGAACGCCGGATAGGTGACAATGCTCGTCGTTGCCGACGAGTACTCGGTGGTGAGGATCTCGCCTTTGAGAATGTCGACCCAGGTGACAGTGCCGGTTCGTTCGTCCCAGTGCGGTCCCTCGCCACACTCGGCGCGGCCCCGCACGACGACATCGATCTGAACTTCCTCGGGCATCGTTGCCCCTTTCCCTAGAGAGGTTGTGGTTCTGTGGGGGTCACGGCACGAAGAACTCAGGATGGTCGGTTCGGGTCGTTGACGTGTCGCCCAGGATGCGGTGCGAGTGCCGGTGGATAACCCGTGCGCCACGTTCGGCATCGCGTGCCTGTAAAGCGTCGACGATCTCCTGGTGCTCTTCGAGGACTTCGGCGTTGACCAGCGCGGCGCTCAGGTTGATGCGGCGGAGCCGGTCCAGCTGCAGTTTGGTGCTGCGCACCACGTGCCAGGTCTTTTCCACGCCCGCGACGGCGAACAGGAGTTGGTGGATCTGCTCATCGGAGTCGAAGAAGGTCTCGGCGTCCTGGTCGAGTGCGGCACGGCGATTGCGGTCGACAGCCTCCTGGAGGGTTTCGGTGGAGACCTCGCCGAGGGTGACGGCGCGTTCGAATGCCGTCCGCTCCAGCGCGTATCGGATGAACACTGCCTCCTCCACCCCGCTCAGGGAGATAGGCGCCACCTGGCTGCCTACCTGGGGAACGATGGTGATGAGTTGTTGATCGGCCAGCCGCGTGAACGCTTCGCGGACGGGGGCGCGGCTGACGTGGAGCCAGGTGGCGACAGCGGGTTCGGACAGGGGAGTCCCAGGCGGCAACCGAAGGTCGCGGATGGCCTCGCTCAGTTCCTCGTAGACCAGGTCTGAAATCCGTGTCCGCACGGTGGTTGGAATGGTGATCGCTCCGATGGCGTCTTGGAGTGATTCGGCGGGCCGGCCACGCAGGCTGCGGGCTGAGGCGTCCGGCCGGGGCCTGGGCTCATTCATCGTGATCCTTCTCTGGTCACCTGTCCGGGGACGGTCAATCTAGTACAGACACAATAGTACTTGCACACAAGTATACAAGCGTCTTAAGCTGTGCGCCATCAACTGTTCAAAGGAGAAAGATGATGCGAAAGTTCCGACCCCTCGCAGCGGCCGCGGGTGCCGCGGCAGTGGCGCTCGCTCTGGCTGCCTGCTCCACCACGAGTCCGGATACGAGTTCAGACGCGAGCTCTCAAGCACCCGGCGGCGTAGATGAGGCCTACCAGATCGGCCTGATCATGCTGCAGGGCGACACATACTTCCAGGGAATCCAGACGGGGCTGGAAGCGGCGGTCGAGGCGGAGGGGGGCATCGTCACCACGGGCCTGTCCAATGGTGACCCAGCCACCGAGAACCAGGTCGCGCAGAACATGATCCAGTCCGGGGTCGCTGCCATCCTCATGCAGCCAGCAGCCGATGAGGCGTCGCTGGCAACGATGAAATCCATCAAAGACGCCGGCATTGTCCTGATCTGCTACGGCAACTGCGTGGGAGCTACCACCGAACCGGACTTGGTTGACGGAGTGATTCAATCCGACAACACAGCCCTGGGTACAGGCACCGGAGAGGCCGCTGCCGAGTACATCAACAGCGAACTCGGCGGCACCGTGAACCTGGCGATCCTCAACTGTGACGTCGCCTCAGCGTGTAAGTCGCGCAAGGCTGGATTCCTCGCGGCGCTAGAAGACGGCGGTGTCACAGTCAACCTGGTGACAGACCAGGAGGCGTACCTGGTGGACAAGGCGACCCCGGTGACCACCGACATCCTGACTGCAAATCCTGATGTGAACCTGATCTGGGCCTCGAACGAAGGCGGGACAGCGGGCGGGACCATCAGCGTCCAACAGGCAGGGAAGCAGATCCCTGTGTTCGGCACCGACATTTCCACCCAACTCGCCGAGTTCATTCTCAGTGACGACGGGGTCCTCAAGGCCACCACAGGTCAGGACCCGGTCAGTACCGCCGAAGGTGGCTACGAGATGGCGAAGAAGGTGCTGCAGGGCGGAACGAACGAGCCGCACATCGTCGAACTTCCCGGCATCGTCTACAGCAGCGCCGACACTGCCACCACCGAGGAATTCCTCGCTGGCCAGTGAGCCAGTACCCCCATTCGAGCAGAGGCGGGTGCCTCAACCGGCACCCGCCTCACCAGCCAGATGAGAGGTGAGCTATGAACGAGGAGACAGTATTCTCGTGCCGGGCAATGACCAAGCGCTTTGGCGCGGTGACGGCCCTCGACGGCGTGGATTTTGATCTGCGCCGCGGTGAGGTCCGCGCACTCCTGGGTAAGAACGGCGCCGGAAAATCGACGTTGGTCAACCTGATCTCAGGTTCCCTGCAGCCCGACGAAGGAGAGATGGAACTCCTCGGGCGACGGGTCCACTGGGCCAATCCGAGGGCCGCGCAAAGTGGCGGCATTGCCGTGGTCCACCAGGAATTCAGCCTGGTTCCGGGCCTGAGCGTCGCGGAGAACATCACGATGGGCCGGTGGCCGAAACGGCGCGGGTTCGTCAACCAAGCCGCGCTCCAGGAGCGCGCTCAGGCGGCGTTGGCCAAGTTGGGAGTGGACATATCCCTTCTCGCTGAAGTCGGCAGCATCCCCGTCGGTGAACAGCAGATCGTAGAAATTGCCAAAGCTCTCGTTGATGAGCCGACAGTTCTCATCTTGGACGAGCCGACAAGTGCTCTTAATCAGACCGAGGTCGAGAAGCTCCTCACCCTGGTCCGCCGACTTGCGGCCGCGGGAGTGGCTGTGATCTATGTGTCGCATCGCATGATGGAGATTCCACTCGTGGCGGACACCTTGACCGTGCTCCGGGACGGGCAAGAGGTGGCCACCCGGGACGTCGCCAGCGTGAGCTCTGCGCAGGTTGCTGAACTCATCAGCGGCGATGTCGAGGTGAACGAAGAACTTGAGCATCGGGACCGGCGCAAGGATCCCGTCGTGCTTCGGGTGACCGGCCTGACAGTGCCACACCGTCTGCGCGGGGTGAGCCTTGACTTGCATCGCGGGGAGGTCCTCGGCATCGCGGGCCTGCTCGGGTCCGGGCGCACCGAGCTCTTGGAGTCGGTATTCGGGCTGCGGCCCGACAGCAGGGGCGGCGTGGAGGTCGACGGGCTGGCAGTGCCCCGCCGGATTCCCCGCCGGATGCTCGACATGGGCGTGGCGTTCACTTCCGAAGACCGCAAGGGCGCGGGGATCGTCCCGCTCATGGGAGTGGGGGAGAACCTTCTCCTCAGCGCCCGAAGCCGGATCCTGCCCAAGTTCTGGCTGGCGTTGCGATCGGAGGCCGGCCTGGTCCTTGAATCGATGAAGACCCTCTCCATCCGCGCCTCATCACCAGCCCAGGAGATCGGCACTCTCTCGGGGGGTAACCAACAAAAGGGTGTTATCGGGCGCGCGCTCGCCGCCAACATGCAGATCCTTCTGCTCGACGAGCCCACTCGGGGCGTCGACCTCCACGCCAAAGCGCAGATCTACCGATTGATCCGTTCTCTCGCCGAGGAAGGGGTCGCCTCCATCTTCGTCTCCTCCGAACTAGAGGAGCTCACCGAGGTGTGTGACCGCATCCTCGTCATCCGCGACGGCGAAATCCATGAAGAACTCATCGGCCCAGAAGCCACCGCCGAGCGGGTCCTCACGCTCGCCATGCACCAGGAAGTCTGACCCATGACGAACACCATCACCGACGCCCCGTCGGGAGAAGACACGAACCCCACCTCAGACCTCCTCCACCGCATCCGGAGTTGGGACGGTCTCGGGCTCCTCCTCGCCTTCATCGCCCTTTACATCACATTGTCCATCTTGGCCCCCACGTTCCTGACGCTGTCTAATCAGATGAGCATTCTGCAGAACGCTGCCTTCTTCGGCATCGTGGCCTTCGCCATGACGCTGGTCATCATCTCCGGCGAGATTGACATCTCGGTCGGCTCGATGGCTGCACTGTCCTCTTCCCTGTTGGGCGCATTCGCCATCAATATCGGGATGCCCTTCCCCCTCGCGATCGTGCTCGTGCTGGTGATCGCCGCGGGGATCGGTGCGTTCGCCGGAGCTATGCGGTCCTACTTCAATGTTCCAACCTTCATCTCCACGCTGGCGCTCTACCTCGCACTTCGTGGCCTTGCCCAGCTGATCACGAGCAACTTCCCGATCCCGATCCCGGCCGGCGACTTCTTCTACTGGGGCACTGGACGTGTTTCCGGTATCCCGGTTGCTGCGATCTACTTCGTCGTGGTGGCCGTCGTCATCGCGATTGTGGCCAAGCGGACAGTTTTCGGTCGCTCGATTTACGCAGTCGGCGGCAACATGAAGGCTGCGAGCCTGTCCGGTATTCCAGTGCGGCGCATCAAGATCCTCGTGATGACGATCTCCGCCTCAGCAGCCGCACTGACCGGGCTGCTGCAGAGTGCGATGCTGTCATCGGGCAACAGCACGATTGCTGTGGGGCTCGAGTTTGACGCGATTGCCGCGACGATCATCGGCGGCGCGGCGTTGACCGGTGGAAAGGGCACTGTTTCAGGCACCGTCATCGGGGTGCTGTTCATCGCTGCCCTGCTCAACGGAATGGTGCTGCTCAACGTGAACCCCTACGCGCAGCAGGTGGTGCGCGGTGCCGTGGTCCTCGTCGCGGTGCTCATCAACGTGTGGCGCTCACGCCGGGCGGTGCTCTCGTGAACCAGAGTGGGCCTCAGCTGCCCGTGTCCACATCCTCCGACGCCGAACTCTTCGAGAGCATCAATGCCCGGTTGTACACAGCAGTCCTCGGTGACATTCTCGATCAGCTGGGGCGGCCGCACCAGTTTCTGCCGCCGCAGATCCGTCCGCTCGTGAGCGGGATGCGGCTGGCCGGGCGAGCCATGCCAGCACTCGTGGCCGACGTGTATGGCCCTCAGCGCAAGCCCTTTGGTCGGCTCACGCAGGCCCTGGACCAACTGGAGCCGGGAGAGGTGTGGATAGCTCCTGGTATCAAGAACCTGGCAGCCATGTGGGGGGAGATCCTCACCTCCACAGCGCTGTCTCGCGGCGCGGTGGGGGCAGTGGTGGAGGGATACCACCGCGACACAGCCCAGGTCCTAGGCCAGGGCTTCCCCGTGTTCAGTTACGGGGGCTATTCCCAGGACTCTTCGATTCGTACTGTCGTCCACGACTACCGGACCCCGGTGACAATCGGCGGTGTCCGGGTCACCCCGGGAGACCTGGTGGTCGGTGACGTCGACGGAGTCCTGGTCATCCCGCAGGAACTCGAGGCCGAGGTCATCCAGAGGGCTCTCCACAAGGCCGCAACCGAGAACCGGGTGCGCCAAGCGATCGAATCGGGGATGAGCGCCACAGTGGCGTTCGATACCTACGGCGTTTTGTAGCAACTACATCAGGAGATGAGAAGACAATGACACAAGCCACACGACCCCATGAAGGCCAGGTGGTGCTCGTGACCGGCGGTTCCCAGGGAATCGGGCGCGGGGTGGCCGAAGCCTTTGCCGAGCAGGGGGCAGCTGTCGTGGTCCATGGTCTCACCGAGGATTTTGCGCAGGAGACTGCTGCGGGTATCTCGGCGGCCGGCGGATCGGCGATCGCGACATTCGGGCCCATTGAAGACGAAGCGACGAGTGTGGCAAACGTCGCGGCGGCGCTGTCGGCCTTCGGGCGGCTCGACCACCTGGTGACCGCGGCAGGCATCCAGCGCTACGGCGATGCAGTATCCACTCCGGTACACACCTGGGATGAGGTTTTCGCCGTCAACGTGCGGGGTGTGTACCTGGCCGCGCATACGGCGCTGCCCGAGATTCGCAAGCGGGCGGGGACCATGACGCTCATCTCATCGGTGCAGGGCGTGGCTACCCAGAACCAGGTCGCCGCCTACACCGCGAGCAAGGGAGCGTTGAACGCGCTGACCCGCGCACTGGCCGTCGACGAAGCCGAGTACGGTGTGCGTGTCAACGCTGTGCTGCCGGGTTCGGTGGACACACCCTTGCTGCGCGGTGCTGCCGAGCTGTGGTCGGACGGGACTGCCGAGGGCGTCGAGAAGGTCATCTCCGACTGGGGCAGGATGCACGCGCTCGGCCGCGTCGCCCAGCCACGTGAGGTGGGAGCAGTCGCTGCCTTCCTAGCCAGCCAAGCATCCAGCTTCGTTACCGGAGCTGAGATCCGCGTGGATGGCGGGCTGCTGGCCCGCGCCGCGGTGGCCCTTCCTACGAAACCCTGATCTACTCCAGCCAAGGACGAGACAATGATCAAGCTCAGTGAATTCCTCCCACCCCGGCCAGCCCCGTCGTGGGCCCTCATCCGCCAGGTGGGGGTGGAGAATGCTGTGGGCATCCTCAACGGTGGCGAACAGGACCAGCGGATGTTCGCCTCCGTGGGGGCTACCGGGTGGAAGCCCGACGACCGCGACGAAGAACCGTGGGGTGAGGCCGCACTGCGGTACAACCTCGACATCTATGAGCGGCACGGTTTCAAGTGGATCGCTACTGAGGACACTCCTCCTCTCGACCAGGCTCGGCTGGGTCTGCCAGGCCGCGACGAGCAGATCGAGAATGTCATCACCCAGATCCGCGCGATGGGAAGGGTCGGCGTCCCCACGCTGGCGTACAACTGGATGGCCTTGTCGAGTTGGGGTCGAACCGATACCGCTATCCCCGATCGGGGTGGGGCGTTGGTGACGGGCTACACCCAGTCCATCGGTCAGGCCCAGGAGAACCTCGTTGAACCCGGTTCGGTCACCGCCGAGCAGATGTGGGCGGCACTGGCCTATTTCCTGGAAGCCGTCATTCCTGAAGCCCAGGCGGCGGGGGTTCGGCTGGCGATGCACCCCGATGATCCACCGCAGGCGATGGACCGGGGGGTTCCGAGGATCATGAGTTCGGTCAAGGATTTCAGGCGCCTGGTGGGGCTGGTCGAGTCCGATTCGAACGGGATCACCTTTTGCCAGGGGAACTTCGCGCTGATGCCCGAGGTCATCGAGGCAGTTATCACGCTGCCCGACCTGATCCGGGAGTTTGGAACCGGCAAGATCCCGTTCGTCCATTTCCGGGACGTGCGGGGTACCACCGCGCGGTTCCAGGAGACCTTCCACGACGATGGGCAGACCGACTTGCCCGCGTGTATGGGGGCTTACCAGGAGATCGGTTTCGACGGCGGGATGCGCCCCGACCATGTGCCGACCTTGGCGGGAGAGAGCAACGCCTCACCCGGCTACGAGACACTGGGCCGCCTGTTCGCCATCGGTTACATCCGGGGCCTGGAACACGCGTCGTACGGCCACCCATCAACCCGAGCATGAGGGCGGGGGCAGACAGCCCGGCGCAGCGGGCTGATCTAGGGGAGGTCCTGCGGCGGATGGGCCTCGACCTGGGCCCGTTCGAGGCACAGCGGCTCACGGGCGGAGTTTCATCCGACATCTGGCTCATCCGCGGCGAGGGCGCCGAAGTGGTTCTCAAGCGGCCCCTCGAACGCCTCCGGGTGGCCGCTGACTGGCATGTCTCGACCGAACGCGGGGACTCCGAAGCGGCCTGGCTGGCGTTCGCGGGACAGGCACTGCCTGGTTCGTGCCCGCAAGTGTTGGGTTTCGATGCTCAGGAGCATGCGATCGCCTTGGAGTACCTCGCGCCCGGGGAGTATTCGAACTGGAAGGCCGATCTTCTCGCGGGCCACGTCGATCAGAGCGTGGCCCGGGATGTCGGGAGAAGCCTGGGCCGAATCCATGCTGTCTCGGCGCGAACTCCTGGTCTGGCCGAACAGTTCGACCGCTACCAGCTGTTCGAATCGCTGAGGGTCGAGCCCTACCTGCGTCGAACCGCACAGCGGCTTGCGCAGGTCAGCGATGAGTTGCTGGCGCTGGCCGAGGATCTCCGGGCGCACCGAAGCGTCCTGGTGCACGGTGATGTCAGCCCGAAGAACATCCTGTGCGGTTCGGCCCCGGTCTTTCTCGATGCCGAGTGCGCCACGTGGGCCGACCCCGCCTTTGACCTCGCGTTCTGCACGACCCACCTGCTCCTGAAGCAGGTCCACTTGCCCGAGCACGCCGCTGACCTTCGCCGGGCATCGCTCGGGTTGGCCTCGGCGTACCTGGCGCAGGTCGACTGGGAGGATTCCGAGGATCTGCGGCGGCGGGCAGCGCGGTTGACGCCCGCGCTCATGTTGGCCCGGGTGGTGGGGGCGTCGCCGGTGGAATACCTCACACCACGCCAGGCCGAATACGTGGTCCAGGTGGCCACGTCCGCGATCAGGCAGGGCTCCGCAGTGGAGGACGTCCTCGCAGGATCTGGGAGATGATCCGATACCACAAGGAGAACATGATGACTGATTCCATCGCACACGTCCGCGCCCTGCGCGTGTGGGACAGCCGGGGGCTGCCCACCATCGAAGTCGAGGTGCGCACTGAGCGCGGCCATGTGGGCCGTGGCATTGCTCCCTCGGGTGCTTCGACGGGCAGGCGTGAGGCCAATGAGTTGCGCGATGGCGGCCCACGCCTGGGAGGAAAGGACGTCCAGCGAGCGGTCGCTGTGGCCAATGAGCAGGTGGCCCAGGCACTCCTCGGCCACGACGTGGCGGACCAGGAGGGCATTGACAATGCCCTTGACGCGCTTGATGTCGACCCGGCTCGATCTAGCGTGGGAGGCAACACCACCACGGCGACGTCGCTGGCCGTCCTTCAGGCAGCTGCAGCCAGCCAGGGCGTTGCGGTCTGGCAGCTTCTGAACGCCACGCCAACCGCGCTACCTCGCCCGCAGATCCAGATCATGGGAGGCGGGGCGCATGCGGCTCACCGCACCGCAGTGCAGGACTTCATGGTGGTGCCGTTGTCGGCGAGGAACATTGACGAGGCTTTCGCTCACGTCGCCGAGGTCTACCTGGCCGTTGGGGATGTGCTTGCCACGCGCGGCCCCAAGCGTGGCGTGGCTGATGAGGGCGGATATTGGCCTGAAGTGGCTGATACCACCGACGCGCTGGAGGTCATTATCGCCGGGATCGATAAGGCGGGTTTTGTTCCGGGGACTGACATCGGTATCTCACTGGACATCGCGGCGAGCCAATTCCTGGTCAACGACACCTATCGGGTGGGTGAGGTCGACTACTCCACTGCAGCATGGATCGATCTGCTGGCGGGCCTGTGCCGAGACTTCCCCATCGTCACGCTGGAGGACCCCGCAGGTGAGGATGACACCGAGGGAATGCGCCTGGCCGTTGCCGCCACTGGAGCCGTCACGAAGGTGGTGGGTGATGACTATCTGGTCACCGATGCCCAGCGGATCGAACAAGCTGCCGTTGACGGTGCCGTGGAATCGGTGCTGGTCAAGGTCAACCAGGTCGGGACTGTGAGCGGGGCAGCGCGGGCCGTCGAGGCGGCGCGATCACACGGGCTGCAAGTCATCGTCTCCGCGCGCTCGGGTGAGACCGAGGACGTCGCCGTATCCCATCTCGCGACGGGCTGGGGGGCCGACTTGGTCAAGGTAGGCTCGATCGCCCGCGGGGAACGCACGGCGAAGTGGAACGAGCTCATCCGAATCAATGCCGCGCTCGGGGGTCTCGGGCTGCGGTGAGCCAGCACGCCGGTTGCAGGTGCACCAAACACCGTGGACGTGAGTAGCTGGCGGCCGATGCGAAGTGGCTGCGGGGTCCACGGCGGTTCGGGTCGATGCGGCGAGCCGAGGCCTCGTGTGGTGTGCTGGGTGTCGAGGCGCTGGCCGCCCGGCCAGCCGGCTGCGTGAGCCGGCGCCTCAGCCGGTGCTGACGGCGCCGCGGACCCTGCCCTTGGCGGCCAGCAGCAGCTCGCGGGCAGTGGCCGCGTCGGTATCGGTCAACCCCATCACCACTGCCACCTTGACGTCGCCTTCGCTGGCCGCCAGCAGCGGTGCGGGGTCGGCGTCGGTGATGGTGGCGACGATGCGTTCGGCCCTGTCGCGGAGCTTCGCGTTGGTCGGCTGTACGTCGACCATCAGGTTGGTGTAGGTCTTGCCCAGCTGCACCATCGAGCCGGTGCTGATCATGTTGAGCACAAGCTTCTGGGCGGTCCCGGCGCGCAGCCGGGTGGAGCCGGTGAGGATCTCGGGCCCGGGGACCACCTCGATGCCGATGTCGGCGGCCGCGGTGGTGGCCGCATCGGGGTTACAGGCGATGGAGATGCTCGCCGCGCCCACCTCGCGGGCGTAGCCGAGGCCACCCAGCACGTAGGGCGTGCCTCCGCTGGCGGCGATCCCGATCACCACATCTGCCGGGCCCAGCCCGTGGGATGCGAGGTCGGCCACGGCCAACTCGGGGTCGTCCTCGGCGCCCTCGATGGCGCCGACCAGGGCGCCGCTGCCGCCGGCGATCAGCCCGATCGATTGGGACGGGTCGAGCCCGAAGGTCGGCAGGAGCTCAGTGGCGTCCAGCACACCGAGGCGCCCGCTGGTGCCGGCCCCGAAGTAGAACAGCCGGCCCCCCTCGGCCATCCGAACCGCGACGACGTCGATGGCCGCGGCGATCCTCGGGAGCACCTCGGCGACGGCCAGCGGCACGTCCGCGTCCAGCCGGTTCATCACGCGGCAGAACTCGATGGAGGTCATCGCGTCGATGCCGACGCTCAACGGGTTGGCTTGTTCGGTGGGCCTCAGCGCCACGTTTGCTCCTTTGCTAGCGCCAGCCACGCGGCTCCGGTGGCGGCGTCGACGGGGGGATGGGTCACGCTGGCATCCGGGCAGCCTCTGGCGATCTTTGCCGTGACCCGATCGCGGTAGGGGCCTGGCTGTACCAGGCTGCCGCCCAGCACCACCGGGGCATCACGCAGGTGAAGGCGGTAGGCCACCGTCGAGACGGAATCGGCCAATGCCTGGGCATTGTTTTCGACGATCTTGCCGGCCACGGCGTCACCGCGGGCGGCGGCCTGGATCGCCAGCGGGGCGATGGCGGCGAAGCGGGACCAGGAGAGGTCACGATAGGCCCAATCGACAAGTGCGGCGGGCTCGGCGAGGTCCAGCTCGGCGAGGACGTCGTCGGTGAGGGCGGTGGGTGCGCCGGTCCCGTCCGCGGCCGCCGCGACGGCGGCGAGTGCATCAGATCCGAGGGCGTAGCCGCTG
>JBKEBG010000014.1:0-18731 GCA_047972985.1 Arachnia sp. | reverse complement strand
TCGATCGCCTGGGCTGCGGCGCTGGTGAGCATCTGCAGTTGCGTGAGGTCCGCGGGCACCCGGTACCTGGTGTGTGAGCCGAAATGAACCATGGTCGGCGGCAGGAAGCTGCCCCATCCGGTGATGCGGCAGTGCCTCATGAATGTGTCCCTTCTGGCGTGCGTTGCACCCGGCGGCGCTTGACCGACACATCTGGGGTATAGCCGACGAACCGAAGCTGTGGCGCAGCCACGCCGAGGCGAGACCACAAGCGGCCGAGCGCGGCGGCCACATCGTCGCCCGCGGCAGGGTTGTCCAGCGCCACCTCAAGGGATCCGTCAGCGGTTTGCCTCACCCGGTACTCGGTGAAGCCCTCGGCCGTGAGGATCGCTCGGGTGATGGTCGGGAAACACCGACCGGCCGTCGATGAGCAGGGTGTCGTCCTGCCTGCCTTCGATGCGTTCGAGTGCCATCAGGACGCTACCGCACGGGCACGGCGCTGTGCGCTTCACCAGGACGTCATTGAGCCGGTAGCGGATGATGGGCTGGGTACGGCGGCGCAAATCGGTGATGATCGGGACGAACCGGTGCTCGTCGAGCCATTCGGTTTCGACGATGGCGATCTCCTCGTTGAGGTGCAGCACCCCGTGCTCGCAGGTGCGCCCCAGCAGGCCCTCGGTGCATTGGTAGAGCTGGTGGATCCGCGGTACCCGGAAGGCGGCGGCCAGGCGGGACGCGTCGGCCTCGGGGAGTACCTCGGCCACGGAATACACCTTCTCCGGGCACATCCCGGGGGTGTGGTGAGCCAGAACGTCAAGGACCGAGGCGGGCGCCACCAGAATTGTCGGTTGGTACGCGGCCAGGTCCCTGGCGTGGCGGCCGATATCGCCGTGGGTGTCGTAGAAGCGGAAGTCGATCGCCCGGGAGCGCACAGTCTCGTAGAGCGGGTTGCCCGCCCGCAGAAACAACGCGATCCGATGCCCCCATAGCCGCCGGCCCCGAGGCAGGGTCATTGCCAGCACGGTCCCGGCCCACTCATCGCGTTCGGCCGACGAGGTCACGAAGACGCCGCGGTGGCCGCTGGTGCCACTGGACAGGCCGACGGCGATATCGCCCATGGTTGCGCTCACATCGCGGGCGCCCTCGGCCCGTAGCGCTGTGGCAGTGACATCGCCCAGGCGCAGCCCCGCAGTGTTGAGGCGGTCGAAGTCTGCCATCATCGAGGCTTTGTCCATGAGAGGGAACGCGGCGAGAGTCTCGGGTGCGTGGCTGAATCGTGGGGAGTGGGCCCGTAGGAAGCGCAGCTGCCGACGCCAGGAGTGCCGCTGAAAGCGCTCAAGCGAGGCCCTGGATGCGAAGCGGCGCCGCCACCGCTGGCTCGCGAACGCGGCAACGATGCGCAGGCGGCTCACAGCAGGTCCACGCCGGTGGGATGCTGGTCGTGGCTGAACAGCAGGCGCAGGCCCGCGGCTTCGGCGCGCAGCAGCGCCTGCGCGGTGGCCTTGACCGCGTCGTAGTCATGGGTGATGGAGCGGGGGATGGCCCGAACCCGGTCCTCCTGGCCGAGCATGTCTCGGCCCCAGGAAGCATCAGCGGCCAGCACTACCCGCCCGGCGACCAGGGCCCCGATGTGGCCGGGGGAGTGCCCGGGAAGGTCAAGCAGGACGAAGCCCGGGTCGCCCAGCACGTCGGCCTGCCCGATCCCGTGGGGGCCCGGGGTGAACTCGTCGACGATGATGGCCCGGGCGGGATCGAACCAATCGGGGATCAGCCCGTGAAGGACTCCATCGCGGACCCGTGCGTGATCGAGAGCATTCACGCAGGCCCGGGACATGATGAATGTGGCATGTTCGAAATACAGCATGCCTCCGATGTGGTCGGGGTGCAGGTGCGAGACCACCACATGGCTGACCGTTGCCGGGTCGATCTGCCGGGCGATGACCTCACGGCCGTCTACTTTGGGTGGCAGAAGCCGCTGGTAGAGCGCCCCCCGCAGGCCCGTCTTCCATGGCCTGGGCGCGTACCCGGTGTCGAAGAGGATGCGCCGGCCGCCGCCGTCATAGACGAAAACACCGGCCGGGTAGCGCCGTGCCTGGCTGGGGGCACCGCGCAGCAGCATCGACAACCGATGGGATGTGGAGCCGCAGGCGAAGGCCCGCAACTCAGGCACTCCGGTACTCCTGCAGTGCCTCAACGATGCTGTGCCGGGGCCGGTAGCCCAACCTGGTCCGGGCACGGGTGATGTCCAAGGTCTGGGCCCAGGCGAGGGTCGTGACAGTGTATCGGGTCAGCGGCGGCTCGGGCCGGCCAGGTGCGGCACTGTAGGCCCGCTCCAGCAGCGCTCCTGCCAGGTAGGCGGCCCGGCATGGCAGGCGCCGATACCGGGCGGGCAGCCCCATGACGCGCTGCAGCCGTTCGGCGAGTTCGCGGAACGGGCGGGGATCGTCGTTGGTGATGTTGAACACCTCCCCGCCGATGCCCTCCACGCTCGCGGCGAGCAGCGCGGCGTCGGCGACGTTGTGCACCGAGGTAAGGTCCGTCGGATTTCTGCCGTCGCGGAAGAGCGGAATCCCGATCGTGGAATGGGCTCGAAGTAGCCGGGGCACCAGGCTCGGGTCGCCGCCTCCGATGATTCCCCGGGGCCGCAACACCACCACCTCCGGGTCGTCCGCGCGTGAGTGATCGCGCAGCAATTGTTCGGCGGCGATCTTGGAACGAATGTAGTTGTTGAGCCGATTGTTCTGGTCAACCGCGTCTTCGGCGATGTTGAGGCGGTCGCGTGGCGCGGCATAGATCGACGGCGATGAGATGTGCACCAGGCGCCTGGCCCCCGCGATCCGCGCGGCTTGCAGCACCCGGCGGGTCCCGGTGAGGTTGGCGTGTTCGAAGTCTGGCCAGCTGCCCCACGCCGAGGACAGCGCCGCGCAGTGCACCACGACGTCGAAGGAAAGCCCCGCGGTGGCCAGCGCATCCAGGTCACCGACGAAGCGAGGGCCGCCCTCTGGTAGCGCATCGGCCCGGCGTCCCGCCGCGATGACCCGATATCCGTGCTCGCGAAACAGCCGCACCACATGAGAGCCGAGGAAGCCGGTTGCCCCGGTCACCAGAGCCGTCATCTTCATTCCCAGCACTATAGGCCCGCCGGAGGCAGCCATCCCCGGGCCCGAGCGAAGCGATCGAGGGGGCACGGTCCGGGTCCCCGGGCTGAGGGACTGAAAAAGTGCGCCGAGGTGCTCAACTCGTCGGCGAGTCGCCCATTTCCGACCGCTGGAGGCACTTTTTCAGTACCGGGGCGGGGGTAGGAGCGGCCGAAGCTGGGGCTTCGGTGCTGGGGCGCCTGATCCTGGTGTTGCGGCGGCCGGGCACGTAGCGAGGCGTCGTCGGCCTGGGGGCCGGGCGGCTGTCTGAGGGCTGGGGTAGCATCCCGTGCTTGTGTCATCTTCGGCCTTCGAGCACATCTCACCGGCGTTCCCCCAGCGTGCCGCTTGGGGAACCGCGACGAGCCTGCGCGCGTGGCAGGAGGAGGCGCTGGCCACCTACACCCAGTCGCAGCCGCGGGACTTCCTCTGCGTCGCCACCCCCGGCGCGGGTAAGACAACCTTCGCCCTGCGTATCGCCAAGACCCTGCTGGCCGAGCGGGTCGTGGAACGGATCATCATCGTCTGCCCCACCGAGCACCTCAAGGTGCAGTGGGCCGATGCCGCCTCGCGCGTGGGAATCCACATCGACCCGGGTGTGTCCGGCTCCCGCAAGGGGCGATCCAAGCAGTATGACGGCTCGGCAACCACCTACGCCGGTGTGTCATTGAGCGCGGCCAAGCTCGACATCGTGTGTCACCAGCTGACGGTGCTGGTGATTTTCGACGAGATCCACCACGCCGGTGACTCGCTGGCCTGGGGCGAGGCGGTCCAGGAGGCGTTCGGGGCGGCCACCCGGCGGCTGGCGCTGACCGGCACCCCCTTCCGCTCCGACGATTCGCCGATCCCGTTCGTGGCCTATGACCAGACCGCGCCCGGGGTGCGTACTTCCCGCGCCGACTACACCTACGGCTACGCCCAGGCCCTCGCCGATCACGTGGTGCGCCCGGTGATCTTCATGAACTACGGCGGCCCCATGCGCTGGCGCACCAAGGCCGGCGATGAGCTCGGTGCCGATCTTGGGGAGGCGCTCACCAAGGATCTCACCGCACAGGCGTGGCGCACCGCCCTCGCTCCGACGGGGGAGTGGATCCCGGCGGTGTTGCGCGCGGCGGATGCCCGGTTGAGCGAGGTGCGCCGCCATGTCCACGACGCCGGCGGCCTGGTCATCGCCACCGACCGGAATCAGGCCCGGGCCTACGCCAGGATCCTGCGCGATCTCACCAGCCATGACGTCACTGTTGTGCTCTCCGACGATGCCGGGGCCGGCCGCAAGATCGAGACCTTAGCCGAGTCCGAATCGCGGTGGATGGTGGCGGTACGGATGGTCAGCGAAGGGGTCGACGTGCCCCGGCTGGCCGTCGGGGTCTACGCCACGGCCACCTCGACTCCGCTGTTTTTCGCCCAGGCGGTGGGCCGCTTCGTGCGCAACCGGCGCCGCGGGGAGGTGGCCACAGTGTTCCTGCCGACGGTTCCGATCCTGCTCAATCACGCCGCCACCCTGGAGCGGCAACGTGACCACGTGCTGGGGGTGCGCACATCCGACGACGGCCTGTGGGACCTGTCCGAACAGGAGATGGCTGAGGCTAACCGTTCCGAGGCCGCCGCCGATGACCTCGACGGTGAGTTCGAGGCACTTGAATCGCAGGCCACGTTCGATCACGTGCTTTTCGAGACCCAGGCCTACGGCATGCACGCGGAGCCTCAATCGGCTGACGAGGCCGATTACCTCGGCCTGCCGGGCCTGCTAGAACCAGATCAGGTCTCCACATTGCTGGCAGATCGTCAGCGCAGGCAGCTGCGCCGCCGGGAACGGGCCGACCGCCGGGAACGCGTCGAGCCCGAAGTGCCGCTGCACCGAGCCCTGGCAGGCAAGCGCAAGGAGCTGAACACACTGGTGGCGCAGGTGGCGCGCGCCGAGGGAGTTCCCCACTCACATGTCCACGCAGATCTTCGCCGCACCACGGGCGGGCCGCCGCTGGATCGAGCCTCCACTGAGCAGGTGGAGGAACGCATCGCCCTGGCCCGCAAGCGGCTCTTCCGCTAGCCAGGCAGCCTGCGACTCGGCCGCTTCGCATCCGGCTCCACCATCCGTGCCAGGCGCTGCCCGCCCGCTGGGGACAGCCGCCGGTGCGAGCCGACTCTGCTCGGCTGGTCAAGCAGCGCCGCCAGGCGCGCCTCGATGCCAGCCTCCGAGGCCGCCGTCCCGCGCCGGGTCAGCGGCCCGGCTAGGCCCTGCGGCGCCGCCTGGCCTCCATGAGCCCGCCGGCGATCGCGGCGAGCACTATGCTGCCGAAGATCGAAATCTGGAAGCCCAGGTTGAGGATATAGAACACTACGTTCAGCGCCATCAGCACCAAGACAAACACGATGATGCTGCGCAGCATCCGACTCCCCCTCCGGGCGGTTGAGTACGACGGCCGCCCTTGTCATCCCTATTCAAGCGCATGTTGCAGCCCGGGGCGGCGGGCCGGAGTAATCCACAGTGATCCACACCCTTCGGGGTACTTACACACGTGTAGTTATGCACGAATGTGGATAAACCTGTGGATAACTACCTTTGGTTGCGTGCCTCGGCAGTGCCGGGCAGTGAGACACTGGAGTATGAGCGTTGTGGCATGCATCACCTGCGGCACCAAGAATCGGGTGCCCGTCGCGGCCACGGGCACCCCGCAGTGCGCCACATGCGAGGCCAAACTGCCGTGGCTGGTCAACGGAGGCGATCGCGACTTCGGTGAGGTCACTGCCACGCGCCTGCCCGTGTTGGTGGATCTTTGGGCTCCCTGGTGTGCGCCGTGCCGGGCAGTGGCGCCCCTATTGGAGAAGCAATCCCGTCAGCGGGCGGGCAAGCTGAAGATCGTCAAGGTCAACGTGGATGACAATCCGCGCACCCAGGCACGGTTCAATGCCTCAAGTATCCCGACGATGGTGCTGCTCAAGGACGGCAAAGTCCGCGCACGCCAGATCGGGGCACTGCCCAAGCGGGAACTTGATCGCTGGTTGGACGCTCACCTGAAATAGCCCGCGGCGCGGTCAGCTGTCATCGGGGGTGGGGCCGTCGGCCAGCGGAATCCGCATCACGAACTTTGCTCCGGCGCCCGGCTGATTGGAGGCGCGGATGGTGCCGCTGTGGGCGTCGACTGTGTGCGCCACGATCGACAGGCCCAGGCCAGTGCCCGGGGTGTTGCGGGCCCGGTCCGAGCGGAAGAACCTGTCGAAGATGTGTGGCAGGTCCTCCTCGGCGATGCCCGGCCCGGAGTCGATCACAGTCAGCGCGCCGGCCTCAAGCCGCACATGAACAGTGCCGTCGGGCGGCGAGAACTTCACGGCGTTGTCCAGCAGGTTGGTGATGGCCCGCTCCAGGGTCTGCGGATCTCCCATCACCGTCGAATTGTCCAGCTGCGCGTCGAAGGCGATGCCGGGGCCGCGACGCATCGCGCGTTCCAGGGCGGCCTGCGTGACCTCCTCGAGGTCGACCAGTTCCGGCTCCTTGTGTAGATGGTCGTCGCGGGTCAGGGCCACAAGATCGCCCACCAGGGCGGAAAACTCGCCGAGCTGGGCCGAGACATCATCCAGGATCTCCGAGCGTGCCCCCTCCGGCAGCATGCCCGTCTTGTCGTCGGCCACGAGCAGCTCGATGTTCGTGCGCATGCTGGTCAGCGGGGTGCGTAGTTCGTGGCCGGCGTCGGCGATCAGCTGCCGCTGCCGTTCTCGCGAGGACTGCAACGATCGCAGCATCGCGTTGAACGACTGGGTCAATTGCCCGAGGTCGTCACGTCCGTAGATGCGGATGGGGTTGAGCTCGTCGGTGCGGGTGACCGAGCTCACGGCGCGAGAGAGCCGACGTACCGGGGCAAGTGCGCCCTGGGCCGCCACCAGCGAGGTCACCGTGGTGATGAGCACGCCCACGATGCCCGTGAGGATCACGACGATGGTCAGAGCGCGCAGTGCAGAATCGAGCACCGTCGCCGGCCGGGAGAACTGGACGGCGTAGTGCCCGTCGGCAGCGGTCATGGCCACCGACACCACGCGGTAGGTGAGACCATCGCTTCCCACGGCGGTCCGCGTCGAGTAGCCCGATTGAACCCTGGCGATGGCGATCTCGGCGGCCTCGGGCGCAACAGTGATCTCCTGCCCCGGCGGCACCCGGACGGTGCCGTCGGCGGAGACCAGGCTGAGGAGTTGCTGGCTGGTCTGCAGCCCCTCGCCGGTGACCCCGCCCAGATTGTCCAGGTCGGCCGAGATGAGCGTCGCGGCCGCGCGCGCCGCGGCAAGCAGGTCGGCATCGATCTGGTCCAAGAGCGAGACCCGGGTGGCGAGATAGGCGGTGCCGCCCACGAAGAGAGTGGCCAGCGCCACGCTGAGTCCGGTCAACGACGCAAGCCGGGCTTGCAGGCTTTGACCGATGATCAGGCGTTCCAACTCACGCCGGAACCGGTGCCACAGGCTACTGATCACGGGGGAGAATCACGCAGGACGTACCCGACGCCGCGGACGGTGTGGATCAGGCGCGGCTGACCTCCCGCCTCGGTCTTGCGGCGCAGATACCCGATGTAGACCTCCAGCGAATTCGCCGTGGCTGGGAACTCGAATCCCCACACCTCGTTGAGCAGCGTGTTGCGCTCCATGACCTTGCGGGGATTCTCCATGAATGCCTGCAATAGGGCGAACTCGGTACGGGTCAGCGAGATGTGCTCGCCGCCGCGGGTCACCTCACGGTGCTGGGGGTCCAGCGTGACATCTGCGAAGGTCAGCACCCGCGATTCGGTCTCGGGTGCCACCTTCGAGCGTCGGGTCAGTGCGCGGAGCCTGGCCAGCAGTTCGTCGAGCGCGAACGGCTTGACCATGTAATCGTCGGCGCCGGCGTCCAAACCGTCGACGCGGTCGTCGACGGCGTCACGGGCGGTCAGGATCAGGATGGGGACGTCATTTCCGCCCTCGCGCAGCATCCGCGTGGTTTCTAGCCCGTCCAGGCGCGGCATCATGACGTCCATGATCACGGCGTCCGGGTTTTGGCCGGCGAGCTTTGCCAGGGCCTCGACTCCGTCGGCGGCCGTTGATACTTCGTCGCCGGAATACCGAAGCGACCGCGCCAGGGAGTCGCGGACCGCCTGATCGTCGTCAACCACCAGGATGTGCATGACCCAAGCCTGCCACCTAGAGGTGACAAAGCGTGGATGCACCCACCCACAGATCTCAAACCGCCTAGCAGTGGCCCGCGATCCAGGCCGCCGGATGGTCCAGTATCGGGCGCAACGCCGCCGCGGCCGCCCCACGCAGCGACGGTCCGGGGGTGTCGGTGCCGCGGGGCTCGGCCACGGCAGGAGACAGTGCCAACCCCCTGCCCTCGACGCCCAGGGCGCGGGCCGACCACGTCTGGCTGATCACGGGAGCCAACTCGGTGGCGATCGGCGCGAGGTATCCGGACAATACGACGTGGGTGAGGTCGAGCAGGTTGGTGGCTGCCGCCACTGCCCGGCCCAGCGGGAGGCCGATCAGCTCAAGCATCGCCGCTCGCCCGAGCAGCGAAGTGAGCCGCTCGATCACGTCATCGATGTGGACATCAGCGGGCAGCGTCGCCCGCTCCCGCAGCGCGTGGAAGCCCATGTGGGCCTCCAGGCAGCCGGTCCGGCCGCACCGGCATCGGGGCCCCTCGGCCGAGACCTGTACGTGCCCGATCTCCCCGGCCCAGCCGTTGACCCCGCCGAGCAGCGTCGAATCGAGCACTATGGCCCCACCCACGCCGGTGCCGCCGTGGATGAACAGGAAGGACGATTCGGCGGCGCGGTACTTCAGCTCGGACGTCGCGGCCAGTGCCGCGTCGTTGGCAAGCATCGCGGTGCCGGGGATCCCCCGCAGGGCAAGATGAGCCTCGATCTCGTCGAGCAGCGCCACTGTGCGCCATTCCAGGTTGGGCGCGGACAGCACGCTGCGCTGATCGGGAGTCAGCCGGCCCGGGACGCTCACACACATGGCGGCCACCTGCCGTGATGTGGTGGAGTTCAACAACTCGACGAGCTGCTTGGCGGTGTGCCGTGCGGCGGCCCCAGTGAACTGGCCGAACCGCCGCGCGTAGGCGAGTTCGTTCGACGCCAGGTCGGTGACCAGGACGGCGATGTGGTCGGCGGCGATCTCCATGCCCGCCCCGAGCGGGCCGTCGGGGTGCGGCCGCAGCGGGATCGACGGTCGTCCGGCGCGGGGCGCTGCCACCGGTGCGCCGCCCACTATCAGCCGCGCCGACTCCAGCTGATCCACCAGCGCCGCCACCGTCGGCTTGGTCAGGCCTGTGGCTGCGGCCACCTCGGAGCGTGACGGGTCCACCGATGAGTTGACGATGGCGCGCAGAACCGTCTGGAGGTTGTGGTCGCGGACGTCGCGCGGTTGCATCGGCAGCTCCGTACAGTGGGCGATTTCGCCAAGCCTAGTGGTCGGTCTCCCGCAAATAGTTTAGACTAATTACTAATCCGCGATGAAGCACCCGAGAGGACCAGAGATGCCGCAACCCACCCCCCACGACAAATTCTCCTTCGGCCTGTGGACGGTCGGCTGGGCCGCCCGGGATCAGTTCGGCAAGGCATCGCGGCCCGAGCTCAACCCGTTCGAATCGATCCGCGCCCTGGCCGACCTGGGCGCCTGGGGCTTCACATTCCACGACAACGACATCATCCCCTTCGACGCCGACCAGGCCGAGCGGGATCGGCTGATCGCCGAACTGAAGCAGGTCATGGCCGATACCGGGATGGTGTGCGAGATGGTCACCACCGATACCTTCGCCGAGCCGATCTTCAAGGACGGTGCCTTCACCTCCAACGATCGCCGGGTGCGGCGCTACGGGCTGCGCAAGGTACTGCGTCAGGTGGACCTGGGGGCTGAACTCGGCGCCACCACCTTCGTCATGTGGGGCGGGCGCGAGGGCTCCGAATACGACTCGTCGAAGGATCTGCTTGCCGCGCACCAGCGATACGCCGAGGGCGTCGATACTGTCGCCGGCTACATCAAGGCCCAGGGCTACGACATGCGGATCGGGCTGGAGCCCAAGCCCAACGAGCCCCGCGGCAATATCTTCCTGCCCACCGTCGGACACGCCCTGGCGTTCATCGCGCAGCTCGATAACGGCGACGTCGTGGGTATCAACCCCGAAACCGGGCATGAGCAGATGGCCACCCTCAACTACACGCACGGCCTGGCCCAGGCATTGTGGGCCGACAAACTGTTCCATATCGATCTCAATGGTCAGCACGGCCCGATGTACGACCAGGACCTGGTCTTCGGGCACGGCGACCTCATCAGCGCCTTCTTCACAGTCGACCTGCTGGAAAACGGGTTCCCCTCGAAGCCTGGCGCCTACACCGGCGCCCGTCACTTCGATTACAAGCCGTCGCGCACCGACTACCTGCAGGGGGTGTGGGATTCGGCCAGCGCCAACATGGCCATGTACCTGCATCTTAAGCAGCGGGCCCTGGCATTCCGCGCCGATCCCGAGGTGCAGGCCGCGCTCGACGAGGCCGGCGTCGTCTCGCTCGCCGAGCCCACACTGGCCGAGGGGGAGTCGCTGAGCGATTTCATCGCCGATGAGTCCGTGGCGGCCATCGACGTGGCCGAGGTGGGGCGCCGCGATTACAGGTTCATCCGGCTGCACCAACTCGCGGTCGAGCACCTCATGGGCGCCCGGTAAGGCCATGGCCTACGTCCTTGGGATCGACTCCTCCACCCAGTCCACTAAGGCCCTGCTCGTCGAGGCCGACACCGGTCAGGTCGTCGAACAGCGGCGCGCCCCGCACCCCGAGGGCACCGAGGTGGACCCCCGGGCGTGGCTGGCCGCCGTCGACGAGGCGGCCGGGCCGCTGCTGAGGCGGGCGTCCGCCGTCGCGGTGGGTGGCCAGCAGCACGCCATGGTGGCCCTGGATGAGCACGGTGACCTCGTGCGCGACGCGCTGTTGTGGAACGACACCCGCTCCGCGCCGCAGGCGGCCGAGCTGGTGGCGGAGATGGGTGGTCCCGAGGCGTGTGTGGACGAGCTTGGCTACGTGCTGGTGGCCTCCATCACCTCCACCAAGCTGCGGTGGATGGCCGAACACGAGCCCGAGAACGCTGCCCGCACAGCTTCGGTGCTATTGCCCCACGATTTCGTCTCGCACCATCTGGGCGACGGATCCACCGCTCCGGTGACCGATCGCGGGGACGCGTCGGGGACCGGCTATTACTCCACCAAAGCCGAGGCGTGGAGCCGCGCTCACCTGGTGCAGGCACTGGGCCACGAGGCGGGGCTGCCCGAGGTGGCGCCGGCGCCGAACTCCGTCGTCGGGCTCACGGCGCTGGGTGCCCCGATCGCGGCGGGAACCGGCGACAACGCTGCCGCGGCGCTGGGCCTGTCGCTGGGCCCCGGTGAGGTGTCGGTATCCATCGGCACTAGCGGCGTGGCTGCCATGGTCAGCGGGCAGCGCCCGGCCGATTCGAGCGGCACCGTCACGGGATTCGCCGATGCCTCGGGGCGATTCCTTCCGATGGGCACCACTATCAACGCTTCGGGCATCCTGGACCTCGGCTGCCGGTTGCTCGGCGTCGGCTACGACGAGCTGTCCCGGCTTGCCCTGGCCAGCCGGCCCGGGGCCGGGGGAGTGGCGCTGCTGCCGTACTTCGGCGGCGAACGCACTCCCAATCGGCCCGATGCCACGGGGGTGTTCTCGGGCATCACCTACGACACCACTCGTCAGGACGTGGCCCGGGCCGTGATCGAGGGCCTGCTGTGTTCGGTGGCCGACGTCGTGGCTGCTGTGGAACAGGTGGCCGCCACCCAGGCGGCTCGCATCCTATTCATCGGCGGTGGCGCTCAGTCCGAGGCCGTCCGCGCGCTGGCGCCCACAGTCTTCGGCCGCCCGATCACGGTGCCGCCGGCCGCGGAGTACGTCGCCTTGGGCGCGGCAAGGCAGGCAGCCTGGGCGCTCGAGGGTGGGTCCCAGCCCCCCGCCTGGGAACTGGCCGGCGCGACTCACATCGACGCCGAGCACCATCCCGAGGTGCTTGAGCGCTACCTGGAACTCAAGAACAGCACTGCAGCCTGGTGACCATCTCGGCGGGTGGCGACCTGCCGCCTGCCGCGCTTCGAGTCTCGGGAGGTTCCGAGGCGGCCCGGAGGGGCTCTTGCGCCGACCGGTGAGTGAGCCGGCGAGTCGACATACCGGCACGGCCGCCAGGGTGGTGACCTATTCTCGTGCCATGGCCCGGATTGCGTTTGTGTGTTGGGGAAATATCTGTCGCTCACCCATGGCCGAGCGGGTGGCCCGCTCGATGGCCGATGAGCGCGGACTCGACGTCGAGGTGGAGAGCTTTGGCGTCTCGGCCGAGGAATCGGGAAACCCGATTGATCGTCGGGCCCGCAACCTGCTGGAGCGTGCCGGGTACGACGCCGCCGGCCACCGGGCGCGGCGCATCACTGGCGCCGACATCGCCCGGGCGGATCTCGTCGTCGCGGCCGAACCCATGCATGTTGACATGCTGCGAGGTTTGGCGCCCGAGGCGACGAACCTGCGGCTGCTCAACGATTACAACCCCGCCTACCCACCGGGCACGCCGCTGCAGGACCCGTGGTACGGCCAGGCGGAGGGATTCAACGACACCCTCGCCGACGTCGAGGCCGCAGTGCCCGGCGTCCTGGACGAGCTGGAGGCGCTTCCCCGGTGAGCCGTATCTTCAGCATGAGCTTCGCCTCGGTCTATCCCCTCTATGTGGCAAAGGCCGAACGCAAGGGCCGCACCAAGGCTGAGGTGGATCAGATCATCGAATGGCTCACCGGATTCGATGAGGCAGCGCTGGCGCGGCACCGTGCCGCGGAGACCAGCTTCGAGGACTTCTTCGCCGAGGCAACGCTGCACCCGAACACTGGCCTGATCACCGGCGTGGTGTGCGGGGTGCGGGTGGAGAATCTCGAGGATCCACTGATGCAGCAGATCCGCTGGCTGGACAAGCTGATCGACGAACTCGCCAAGGGCAGGCCGATGAGCAAGATCCTGCGTTAGGCGGCATCGGTAACCCCGGCGCGATCCGGTCGGACCAGGCGGCGCCGCGAGGCCTGCGGTGTCCACCAGCCAGGGCGGGGGTGAACCCCGGCATCCGGGCTCGATATCGTGGACCCTTCCCGACGAAAGGGTCGAAGCCATGCCAACGCTCCGCGGACGCAGCCTGTGTAAGGAACTTGATTACACGCCCGATGAGTGGCAATCGCTGCTCCAGCTGGCCGCCGAGCTGAAGCTGGACCGCCGCGACGGGCAAGAGTGGACGCGGCTCACGGGCAAGAATGTGGCTTTGTTGTTCGAGAAGACTTCCACCCGCACTCGCTGCGCCTTCGAGGTGGCCGTTGCGGAACAGGGCGGGCACACCACCTACCTGGATCCCTCCGGCTCGCAGATCGGGCACAAGGAATCCGCCGCCGACACCGCACGGGTGCTGGGGCGCTGGTACGACGCCATCGAGTTCCGAGGCGCCTCACAAGAGATCGTGGAGACGCTGGCCGAGTACGCCGGAGTGCCCGTGTATAACGGCCTCACCGACGACTGGCATCCCACGCAGATGCTGGCCGATCAGCTGACTATGCACGAGCATGCCAGCCGGCCGCTGAGCGAGATCTCGTTCGCTTTCGTCGGGGATGCCCGCAACAACGTCGGCAATTCGCTCCTGATCTCGGGCGCGATGATGGGCATGGACGTGCGGATGGTGGCGCCGCTGGCCCAGCACAACGATCCTGTGATCGTCGAGCGGGCCCGGGCCATCGCGGCGCAGACGGGGGCCAGCATCACCCTCACCGATGAGGTCGCCGCAGGCGTCGCAGGAGTCGACTTCATCTACACCGACGTGTGGGTCTCGCTCGGTGAACCTGCCGAGGTGTGGGCCGAACGCATCGAATTGCTGCGGCCCTATCAGGTCAATGCCGAGCTCCTGGCGGCCACGGGAAACCCGGCGGTCAAGTTCATGCACTGCCTGCCCGCCTTCCACGACGACAAGACGAGCCTGGGGCGCGACCTGGTGGAACGCTTCGCAATGGCAGACGGGCTCGAGGTGACCCACGAGGTGTTCGAGTCCGAGGCCAGCATCGTGTTCGATCAGGCCGAGAACCGGATGCACACCATCAAGGCTCTCCTCGTCGCGACCCTGAGCTAGCGCCGGCGCCGGGGCCCGTCCACCAAGGCAGCGAGCCCCCGCCCGGTCTACCCAGCCCGGTCAGGCGCCGGTCGACGGCAGCCCCGGGGCAGCGGAGTCCTGCGGCGTCGTGGCGGTCGGGTGGGGCTCGGCGAGACGGTGGACGGCGCGTCGTCGTGGAGCACCACGGTGACGGGCCAGAAGATCTGCGTGCCGGATGCTTCGACGGCGAAGCGGATGATCTGGTCACCGGCGGGAACCTTGGTGCCCTCGGGTAGCCGGAGGCGGATCGTGCCCACACCCTCGCTCACGGGGGCGGTGCCTACCTCGACGTTGCCGATGTAGGCGGTGATGACCGAGTTGAACAGTTGCGGTGAGACGGCTTCACCAGTGGCATCCAGCAGCATGTCCAGCGTCTGCGGTGCCACCCCGTCGGCGAGGATGTCACCGAGGGTGAAGGTGATGCCATCGCCGCCTTCGACGAGTTCGGTGCCGGATTCGGTGACCGAGACCCCCCGCTTGGAGTAGTCGGGGCTCAGCGGGCTGTTCTGACGTACCCATTCGACCCATGCCTCCAGGTCGATACGTCCGGTGTCAGTGGTGTTGGTGCCGTTGGCAAGTTCCCGGAAGTTGTCGCCGCCGGAGATCAGGAACGAGCCGGAGCCCACCGTGTAGGTGGCCGCCGGGTCGATGGGTGCTGAGTTGATCGAGATCGACGTGATGCGCTGGCCCTCGGGCAGGGATTCGTCGTAGGTGTAGCTCACGTTCTTCGACAGGCCAAGCTGAAGGAACGGCCGGCTGGGGACTGCCCCGGCCGAATCGCGCTGCCACTGCTGCTCGAGCACTGTCTTGAACTGGGCACCGGTGATCTGGGTGGTGAACAGCGAATTTGCGAAGGGCAGCACCAGGGCCGCCTCCTGGTAGGTCACATCGCCGGCGTTGATGCTGGAGCGGTTACCGCCGGGGTTTTGGATCCCGATGAACTCGGTATCGCCGTCGCTGAGCTGGTCGTAGAACATTTGCGCGACGGCGTTGGACATCGGCGATTCCTGGTTGCGCGTGCCGGAGGAGCCGTCGGCGGGGGTGGAGATCGCCTCGGTGGTCGAACCGATGACATCTTGGCCGATGAGTTCGGCCTCCACCTCGGCGGCGGCGACTGTCGACTGGATGGCGCTGATGCGGGCCAGGCTGGCGTCTGGGGTCTCGGCGGGGTCGAGGATCTCGGAGGTCGCCTGGCACAGCCCGCGGTTGGTGGCGTCGATGCTGAGCTCGACCCGGGCGAGGTTGCTGCCATATTGGCCGGCCTGCACCAGCTCGGCGCCGCTGGCGGTCTGCCAGGTGTAGATCTGGTGGGTGTGCCCGTTGAACACAACATCGATGTCGTCGGAGATGTGTGAATAGATGTTGTCGAAGTCCGCCGACGCAGCCGCCTGGCTCGCCGCGTCGCTGCTGCCGTCGCCCGCCCCCTCGTGGATCGAGGCGATGATGATTTCGGCCTCGCCGTTGGACTCGTCCCCGTCGACGAGCTGCGCTGCGACGCGGTTGACCTGCGCCACCGGGTCGCCGACGCTCAGATCGGCGATACCGGCCGGTGACACCAGCGACGGCAGCTCCGAGGTCACGGCGCCGATGAATGCGATAGTGACGCCCCCCTTGGTGAACAGCGAGTATTCGACCAGGGGGGAGGCGACTGTGGTGGTGCCCGCGTCGTAGACATTCGCCCCCGAGATGGGCATGTCGAAATCGCCGCCGGTGATCCGGGCCGAGAGCGCGGCCCAGCCCTTGTCGAATTCGTGGTTACCCACGGCGATGGCCTCGACCCCCGCGGCGTTGAGCACGTCGGTGGTCGGGCCGTCGTTGCCCGCCACCGACACGAACGTGGAACCGCCGATGTTGTCCCCGGCGCTGGTCAACAGCACCCGGTCCTCGCCATTGGCGGCACGATCGGCCTCGACGGGGGTGAAGAGCGCGGCGGCGTTGTTGATCCGGCCGTGGAAGTCGTTGAAGCTGTACACGTTGACGGTGGTGGTGGGCGCGATGCACTCGCCTGGTGCTGCGGTTGCCTGCGGTGCTGCGGCCACGACGCCGCCGAATGCCAGGGCTGATACCGCCAGTGCTGCCGTGGCGCGATTGTTCCGGATCATGCCTGCTCTCCCAGGGGGTGCCAGTGATTTCTATGGGCCCTTGCGAGCCTGACGTCACGAGGTCAGGCGCTCGGGGGGTGTCATTGACGGCCAGGCTACCGATGGTTCATCTATTTCGAAGCTAAACCGGGAGTTTCTGCTGAGGATCCGGCGGTCGGGGGCTGGCGGGACGATCGAAGCCGCGAGTTGGAACCAAGGCTACGCAAGCGTAAGCTACGGTAGCGTAACCAGACAGGGAGGTGCCGGGTGCAAGGCCAAAGCAGCGACATGGTTCAGTTGCTGACCGCCGAGGGTCAGCGCGTCACGAACGACGAATTCGCCTTCGAAGGCTCCACAGAGGACCTCGTTGGCTACCTACGAGACATGACCCTGGCCAGGCGTACCGACGCCGAGGCCACGGCACTGCAGCGCCACGGCGAGCTCGGGCTGTGGACCCCGCTCATCGGGCAGGAGGCCGCCCAGGTCGGTTCGGCCCACGCTGTGCGCGGGGCAGATATGGTCTTCCCCACCTATCGGGAGCACGCAGTGGCCCAGGTGCTGGGGATCGGAATCGAGCAGATCCTCGCGTTGTTCCGCGGCAGCGACGCCGGGGCCTGGGATCACATCGACAAGTTCCGCAACTACACGTTGGTGATCGGCGCGCAGACGCTGCACGCCGTCGGCTATGCGATGGGCATGCAGTTCGACGGCGTGGTCGGCAACCCCGACGACGCCGACAATTCCGCCGTGATCGTCTACCACGGTGACGGCGCCAGCTCGCAAGGCGATGTCAACGAGTCATACATCTTTGCCGCCACCTACAACGCGCCGGTGGTGTTCTTCGTGCAGAACAACCAATGGGCGATCTCCGAGCCGATCGGCCTGCAATCCAGGATTCCGCTGTTCGAGCGGGCCCGGGGCTTCGGCTTTCCTGGTGTCCAGGTCGACGGCAACGACGTGCTCGCGGTCAAGGCCGTCAGCGATTGGGCGATGCGGCGCGCCCGCCGCGGCGACGGCCCGGCCTTCATCGAGGCCTATACCTACCGGATGGGCGCCCACACCACCTCCGACGATCCCACCAAGTACCGCGGCGGTGACGAGGAGGAGGCTTGGCGTGGCCGCGATCCCATCGCCCGGCTCACCACATACCTGCGCCGCGAGGGCGCTGTCGACGACGTCTGGTTCGACGCGCTGGATCAGGAGGCCGACGATCTCGGCGCCGACGTCAGGGCCTCCATCAAGCGGCTACACGATCTGAGCATGGACGAGATCTTCGCGGGCGTGTACGCGGAGCCCACTGTCGCGCTGGATGCGCAGCGCCGCGAGTACGCCGAATACGTCACCAGCTTCGTGGAGGGCGCATGACCACCATGACCATGGCCAAGGCCCTCACCCTCGGCCTTCGCCGCTCGCTCCAGGCCGACCCGAAGGTGCTGCTGGCCGGGGAGGACATCGGCAAGCTGGGCGGTGTGTTCCGGATCACCGAGGGGCTGCAGGCCGAGTTCGGCGAGAACCGCGTCATCGATTCGCCCCTGGCCGAGGCAGGCATCATCGGCACCGCGGTCGGTCTGGCCATGCGCGGCTACCGGCCGGTCGTGGAGATCCAATTCGACGGTTTCGTCTTCCCCGGCTTTGATCAGATCGTCTCCCAGGTGGCGAAGTTCCACGCCCGTACCGCCGGGCGGGTGGCGATGCCCATCGTCATCCGGATTCCCTACGGCGGCGGCATCGGGGCCATCGAACACCACTCCGAATCACCCGAGTCGTACTTCGTGCACACCCCGGGCCTCAAGGTGGTCACCCCGGCCACCCCCAACGACGCCTATTGGATGATCCAGCAGGCAGTGCGTTCCCAGGATCCGCACATCTTCCTAGAGCCCAAGCGCCGCTATCACGCCAAGGGCGATGTCGACTTCGAATCCACGCCCTCCCCGATGCATCAGGCCTCGATCATGCGCGACGGCGCCGACGCCACGCTCATCGGCTACGGGCCGATGGTAGCCACCTGCCTCGACGCGGCTGCCCTCGCCGCGGAGGAGGGGCACTCGGTGGAAGTGGTGGACCTGCGAAGCCTCAGCCCCATCGACTGGGTCACGCTGATCGCCTCGGTGCGCCGCACCAAGCGTGCGATCGTGGTCCACGAGGCCCATCGAAGCCTGGGTCTGGGGGCCGAGATCGCCGCCCGGCTGCACGACGAGTTGTTTTACGTCATGGAATCGCCCGTCAAGCGGGTCACCGGCTACGACGTTCCCTACCCGCCATCGCGCGTCGAGCAGGAGTATCTTCCCAACGTCGATCGCATCTTGGATGCCCTCGATGCTTCCCTCGCCTACTAGGTTCACGAGAGGCTGATCCCATG
>JBKEBG010000177.1:0-23917 GCA_047972985.1 Arachnia sp. | reverse complement strand
CCAGCCACAGATCGAGGTTCCCGGCGTCGACGTGCGGGCTCAGCCCGGCCGACGTCGTGCCCGGCGGACGCCGCCGGACGCGATCGGGGTACAGGGCGTCACGATCGGGGTCGAACCACTGCCTCCCCTCGGACTCCGAGGTCCAGAACGAGTTGAGGAACGACTGGACCGTCGCCATCCGCGGGTGCTGCCGCGCCTCCATCTGCGGACCGGACCAGTAGATCGGGTAGATCTCCGGCTTGGAGCCCACGCTGCCGAAGAAGTCGTCGCCGGGGCCGCGGTACTGGGACATGAAGTCGTTACCGTCGACGTAATCGACCAGAGCCTGATCCCACTGGGTGGCCAGCTCTGGGTCGACCTGCCCGCGAACGATCGCGCAGCCGCGGCGGTGGATGAGGTCGATAGTGTCCTGCGGCACTGTGCCGGCTTCGATGTCGGCGTAGCGCACGACCGGCCAGACACGCTCACCCCGGTCGCGGGCCTCCTCGATCTCCCGGACTTTGGGTTCGATGTGGGCTTCGATGCGCTTGAAGTAGGCCTCGACGTCGCCGATCTGCTCGCGCAGCAGCTTCTTGACGGCTCGCACGGCGGCGGGGAAGTCCTCCGGTGGTGACGTCCAGCTCGTCTGCTCTGACATGGGATGATCTCCTTACCAGCGGGGTTCAGTAATGTAGCATTACTGAATGGGTTGGATTAAGAGTAGGAGAACGCTATGAGCACGTCAAGGGCTTTTCGCGCCGGCCGCAGTCTGGCCGCTCCTCGCCCTGAGTTGTTGGCCTCGATCACCGACGCCAACGTGCTTGCCACGATGCGAGCCTTCGCCGAACCGGTATCACGGGCAGAGATCGCCGGGGCCACCGGACTCTCCAAGCCAGCCGTCTCGGCCGCTGTCTCCCGGCTCAGTGCGCGCGGTGTGCTGTGTGAGGTGGGCATCCGTGAAGGCCGCCGTGGCGGAGTGGCGACGTTGTTCCGCATCGATCCTGATCACGGCAGGTCGCTGGCGATTGTGATCCAAAACGATGCCGTCACGGTGCAATCCCGTGATCTCGACGCGATCGCGCGCAGTGAGCATCGCTGCATGGTCGAGGCCGACAGCGAACCGGCGCGCATCGCCGACCAGACCAATGCGCTGATCAGCCAGGTGGAACGAGAACACCCCGCTCCCGTGCTGGCCGTGGCCGTCTCCATCGCGGACCCGGTCGAGACTCGTACCGGTGATCCAGTTCGCCTGGAACGATCCGTGTTCCCCGGTGCGCTCATCGCCCCCCGTCAAGACCTGGACATCCCAGACACCGCCGAGGTGGTCATCGACAACGACGTGAACTGGGCCGCGCTCGGAGAGCTTCGCGAGGGCGAGCTGCGAGGCTGCCCGAACTTCCTCTACGTCTACGCCGGAGCGGGTCTCGGCGCCGGGCTGGTCATGGACGGGCGGCTCTTCCGCGGCAGCCGAGGGCTCGCCGGCGAGATCGGGTACCTGCGAGCAGACAACGGCCGAGACATCACCCAACTACTCGCCGAGCTTGGCCTGGGAACCACCCAACGCTACGGCCTCGAACCCGCGAGGTATGGCTCGCTGTCTGCGGACACCGAAGCCAGGGTCGTCGACGCGCTGAGCGTGGCCATCGCCAATGCAGTAATAGTCATCAACCCCGAAGCCGTGGCATTCGCAGGTCCGCTGAGCCGAGTTCCCGGCCTGATTGAACGCCTCGGAGCTGGGATACGCCGGCTGAGCATCGACCCACCACGCATCGTGGTCAGCACAGCCACACCCCTCCAGGGGGCAGCGATGGAAGCCCATCGAGTCGCCCTGGACGCCATCGGTCTGCGCGCCAACACGCCCGGGCCAGCACCCCAGGAGGTCCCGCAATGACCACCCCGCGCCCGGCCTGGCTGCGCGAGTTCGATCTGTCCCTGCCGATCACCGCGCAGTACCTCGTGACTGGGAACGTCCACGATGTTCACCTCGATGCAGCCGATACGAGGTTCCTGACCACAGTCGATTGCCTGCTGCGATGCCTGGTGGAGAACGAGTTCGACCTCGTCTACCGATATGACCCGCTCGAAGGCATCGTCTTGGACCATGTCCGAGCCGGTCTGGCCAGCACGAACTTCTTCCCGGACTCCCACCTCGGCCGCGCGAGCATCGGATCGGTAGCCAAAGTCGCGGATCTCATGCTCCAGGCAACCGCCGCCTCGCAGCTGCGCGTCGCATTGATCATCGAGGGCGCGTCCGGGTTGTGGGCCGACGAAATCAGCATCGAGGCGGCCCGGCTGATGCTGGTGGCTCGCCGCCTGGCCGTGCGTGACGTCGTCCGCGTCGAAGGGCTGAGTGAGGATTCCCCGGAGACCAGGAAAACGCGAGGAGTCGCTCCGAACAACCCCATCATCTGGATCGGGGATGCCGAGAATGAAGCACCAACATGGCTCCGGCAGGCAGATAGCACCCGCCCGCTACGCGTCCCGCTTCCGGTGCTCGGGATGCGACGACAAGCAGCACGGCAGCTGCTCCCAGGCCTGCCTGGGTGGGCCGAGCTGGACGAGAAGAGCCGGCCAGCCGCCATCGATCTGCTTGCCTCGGCCACCCAAGGCGTGACATTCCGCGCCCTGCGCAGCATTGTCGCCCTCGCCCATGACCAAGGCATCTCCCCCGCCAATATCGATGAAGCCGTGAGAAGCCACCTACTCGGCGTCGTCGATAGCCCCTGGCACGATCCACACCTGCTCACACGCATCCAGCACGCGAGCCAGGCCATCCAACGCCGGGTACTCGGCCAGGCACACGCCGTCGGGCGCGCGGTGGACATCCTGCTGCGTTCAGCGCTCGGCCTGACCGGAGCACATCAGAGCCGCCGGGGCGGCGGTCCACAGGGCATCCTTTTCTTCGCTGGGCCCACGGGCGTCGGTAAGACCGAGCTGGCAAAGGCCCTCGCCGAAGTCCTGTTCGGCGCCGAGGACGCCTACATCCGATTCGACATGAGCGAGTTCTCCGCCGAGCACAGCGAAGCCCGCCTCATCGGGGCGCCTCCCGGGTACATCGGCCACGCGGCAGGGGGCGAGCTGACCAACGCTGTGCGGGAGCGCCCATTCTCGGTCCTGTTGTTCGACGAGATAGAGAAGGCCCATCCGCACATCCTGGACAAGTTCTTGCAGATCCTCGACGACGGCAGGCTCACCGACGGCAGCGGCAGCACCGTCTACTTCAGCGAATCGTTGATCATTTTCACCTCCAATCTTGGCGCCAACGCCGCCGCGAGAACGGCGCTGCGGCGCGAACGTCACGACGGCATCCTCAAACAGATCCACCGGCACTTCACCGTGGAACTCGAGCGTCCGGAACTTCTGAGCCGCATCGGCGACAACATCGTCGTGTTCGACCCCATCTCGCCGGAGATCGGCGCACTACTTGCCGGCAGATACCTCGACACCGTCTGCCAGACGGTTCGCCTGCGCCGTGGCGTGAGGCTCACCTTGACCCCGCAGCTGCGCGAGGATCTCATCGCCGCGGCGCTGGAACGCTTGGATTTCGGCGGGCGCGGGATCGCCAGCGTCATCGAGACCGCACTGGTGAACCCCCTGGCCAGAGTGCTCGCCGAGCACACCGGCCCCCGCAGCATCACAGTGCTCGGGGCACAGCGCACTCACGACGGGTGGCAGCTGCGCATCGCCTCGGCCACCGGGTGAGGATCTGCGGCGCCCACCGGCGCGTCGGCGACCAGGCTAGGGTTCGAGCGAGCCCACAGGGCACCGCTTGGTGCCTCGCTCGATGCGATTGACCACAGCATTTGACCGTGCCCATGGTCGTGAGCGGTCGGGAGAGGTCTTCAAGTGCGCGACATCTGCGCACCGCCCACCGGCATCACAGGTAGAGGCCGGTGCCCGCGTCCTCGTTCCGCTCGGCCGCGACAGCGTGAATGTCACGTTCACGCAACAAGACATAGGTCCGCCCCTGGAGTTCGACCTCCGAGCGGTCCTCGGGATCGAATAACACCCGATCCTCGGCCTCCACCGAGCGAACGTTCGGCCCGGATGCCACAACTTTGGCCCAGGTAAGCCGCTTGCCCAGCTGCACGGTAGCCGGGATCAGGATCCCGCCACCGCTGCGTCGCTCCCCCGCGGCAGCGTCAACGTCGACGAGCACCCGGTCGTGCAGCATCCGGATGGCCAGTTGCACCTGGGTCACGAACGCTGGGCCTCCACCGCGGCGCGCACGGTGCTGGCCAGCTGCCGCTGGCGGCTACGGCTGGCAACCGCGTTGATGGTCACCGCGAAAACGATGACACCCAGCACCGCGCCGCCGATGATCATGAGGCGATCAGTGCGCCAGCCGTCGTCGTCCTTGACCTGTCGCTTCACAGCCTCGAACTCGTTGGTGACGAAGCCCTTGGCCTCCTCGACGCCGCGCTTGGCGACGTTGGACGGCTTGACCTCTTCCACGAAGTCAGACACCGATGCAGACATCTGGGCACGGTTGGTGGCCAACCGCTCGCGCAGATCCTTGACAGTGGTGGCGGTGTCCTTGGACATCAGGTGGCTCCTTCACAGATCGCTGCTCCCAGCCTAGCCCCTCGCCCGCTGGTGCGGTTGTCGCAGTCTGGCCCGGGGCAGCGGAAATTGGCCGGGTGGCGCGGCCAGTGCCCACACCCGCGACCGCCTAGACTTGCCCCATGTCTGAGCGCTTGGCACCTGGTTCCGTCGCCCCCAATTTCTCGCTGGCCGATGCCGAAGGCCGCGCGGTCTCCCTGTCCGATTATGCGGGGCAGTCGATCGTGGTCTATTTCTACCCCGCCGCCATGACTCCGGGCTGCACCACGCAGGCTACTGATTTCTCGGAGTCCCTGGGATCCTTCCGCGACGCCGGCTACGACGTCGTGGGAATCTCGCCGGACCCCACGGACAAGATCGCGAAGTTCATCAAGTCCGCCGATCTTCACCTGACGCTCCTCAGCGATGCCGACCGAAGCACCATGGATGCCTACGGCGCCTATGGCACCAAGAAGCTCTACGGCAAAGAGGTGGACGGCGTGATTCGTTCCACCTTCGTCATCGACGTCGACGACTCGGGTGCCGGGACCGTCCGCGAGGCCCGCTACAACGTGCGCGCCACCGGACATGTCGACAAGCTGCGCCGCGAACTAGGTGTCTGAGGCAAGCTTCGTCACCATCGACGCTCCCGTCGGGGATGGCCTCGACACCGAGATCGAGATCAAACGGTCGAGGTTCCTGACGCGGCTACGCCGGGTGCAGACCGAGGACTCCGCCAGGGCTGTGGTGGATCAGTGCCGCCGCGCTCACCATCAGGCCCGTCACCACTGCTCAGCGTTTCGACTCGAACCCGATGCGCGCATCGCCCGCAGTTCCGACGATGGCGAACCCGCCGGCACCGCCGGGATCCCGATGCTGAGCGTGTTGACCGGGCACGGGCTGACTGATGTCGTGGCGGTGGTGACCCGCTACTTCGGTGGCATCAAACTCGGCGCCGGCGGCCTGGTCCGCGCGTATGGGGAGGCCGTCTCCGGCGCGGTGACCAAGGCCGGGACCCGCCGGGTTCTGCGCTGCGCACGGCTCCTGATCGGGGTCCGCGTGGCAGTGGCCGGCGCGTTTGAATCCCAGATACGAGGCATGTCGCTGCCCACGGCCGGGGCCCCGATGGTTGAACACGTCGAGTGGGACGCCGACGTCTCATTCACGGTGGCCGTGCCCACAGTGGATGAGGCATTGTTTCGGTCGTTCCTGGCCGCCTGGCCCGGCCAGGAATTGGGCGTGGCCGCCCTGGATGAGGGCTGGGTGGACGCACCATGACCGCTTCTCGCGCCGTCGTGATCGGGGCCGTCGCCGCCGGGGCGGCCTGCGTCATCGCAGTCGAGGCTGCCCATCTGCGGGCACGTCTCCGGCTTCCCGATGCCACCCCAGACGCCTCTGTGGTCGTGCTGGTCCTCGGGTGCCCAGCATTACCGGACGGCTCGCTGCATCCCACCCAGCGGTGGCGGGTGGAGCGCGCGGCGTTGACCTTCGCCCACGCGAGCACAGTGATCTTCAGCGGCGCTGCCGTCCACGGCGCCGTGACCGAGGCCGACACCATGGCCGACTATGCCCGCAGCCTCGGCCTCGATGAGGCCCGGATCGTGCGCGAGCGACATGCCCGAACCACCGCCGAGAACATCACGTGCAGCCTGCCGTGGCTGGCGCAGGCACAGCAGATCATTGTGGTCTCCGACGAACTCCACGCGGCCAGGGCGATCCGGACTCTGCGCGAGGTTCTCCCCGAGGCTCGCGTCGTGCGGATCCCCGGCTATCGGATCGGCAGCGGCTGGCGGCGCAAGGCCCTTTCAGCAATGTATGAGAGCCCGGCCGGGGACCTGCTACGGGCCTGGCGGCGCGCTCGCCATGGCCGTGGGCGGCGCCGAATGTGGCGGGGGTGAATCTGCTCAGCCCTCGAGGTAAGCCGGTGCTGGGACACCGGCGCCAGGAAACTACAGTGAATCCGCCATGACTGATCAGCCGCATGCCCCGATCGATCCTCGCCAGCTGCGACGTGTCGTCCTCGTCGTCGCGGTGCTTAACTTCGGCTACTTCTTCGTCGAGTTCGCGGTCGCCTTGATCGCGGGCTCGGTGTCCTTGCTGGCCGACAGCGTGGACTTCCTGGAGGACACGGCGGTCAATGTGCTGGTCTTCGTTGCCCTCGGGTGGCCATTGGCCAAGCGCGCCACGGTGGGCAAGCTGATGGCGGCGGTGATCCTGGCGCCGGCCGCGCTGGCGCTGTGGGAAGCTATCAGCCGCTTCACGGACCCATCGGCTCCCCAGGTGGCCCCGATCGTGTGGGCATCTCTGGGCGCGGTGATAGTCAACGGCACCAGCGCCTGGCTCTTGGCCCGGGTGCGTCATCAGGGCGGTTCGCTGAGCCGCGCGGCGTTTCTGTCGGCCCGCAACGACGTTCTGGTCAACCTCGCCATCATCGCCATGGCCGTCGTGACGGCCTGGACAGCATCGGGCTGGCCGGATCTGATCCTCGGCCTGTTCATCATCGCGCTCGCCGCTCATGCTGCCCACGAGGTGTGGGAAGTCAGCGAGGAGGAGCGGCTGGCCGCCAAGGCGCTGGCGGGAGAGGACCTCGACTGACCTGTTCCCCCTCGCGCGCAGGATCGTGAATCCGCGTTCCGCCGCATGAATACGCGGTTTCAGCGCGGCTGAATCTGTAGACAACTACACGGCGATACGCGCACCTACTGGGTCGGTAGCACATGAGAATCCGCGCCCGAAAGCATCTCCGCGAAGCGGGCTGAGCGTGAGCGCCTCGGTGAGGACGGCGAAGTCATCACTTACTGCCGCGCTCTCTCGTGGTGTCCAGTGCGCGGCGTCGAGCATCCGGCGGGTGATGCGCGGGGTGACTACGGCATCACCGTTGGAGACGGCGCGGACGGCGGCGACGAGTTGTTCGGGGATGGCGTCCTGCCCGGCCACCAGGGGGGCGTGAAACACGTAGGGCTGGGCCAGCCGATCGCGTAGCCCACCAGGACCGCGGCCACGATCGCGACAGCGATCCTCACCCGAAGCTTCGCCGGGCTCAGGATACTCACCGCCCGGGTGATCTCGAATGAACCAGTACCGAAGAAGGGACTCGAACCCTCACGCCCGAAGGCACAGGAACCTAAATCCTGCGTGTCTACCAATTCCACCACTTCGGCTGACGGCGGCGCTCATGCGCTGACCACCGGCTGAGCAATTCTAGACCACAGCCGCGCCCTGCCCCGCCACTCGTCCGGGCTCTGGCGAGGCTGCGGCGCTCCGGTGAGCCTCCCGGGGCGCGAGGAGCTCCGGCAGTGTGGTCGCCAGCCGCAGCGCTGGGTCATCGGCCGCGAACGAGCGGACCGGACCGGCCGGGGTGTCGCGGGTTTCGAAACGCACCGTCACCACGCCCTTGCCGGAGCCCCAGACCCAGCCGCGGCCGTGGTCATCGTGCTCGACGTCGGCGCCCGGGAAGTAGCCGCGGCCACGTACCCCGGCCGTGCTGATCTCGGTGGTGGTGGCCGCTGGCACCGGATCGTGGTCATCGTCGAAGAGGCGTTCCTGGGCGACGTCGGTGAAGGCGGAGGCCCCCACTCCCAGCAGGCGAATCCCCTGGCGGGTGTCGATCTCGCTGAGCAGTTCGAGGGCGGCCGCGCCCATCACGTCCTCGCGATCGGTGGCTCCACCCAGCGAACGAGCCTTCGAGACAGTGGTGAAATCGGCCAGCCGAACCTTCAAGGTGATGGTGCGGGCGAAGACGCCAGCTGCGGAGAGCCGCCTGGCCACCAGATGCGAGTCACGGCGCACTATCGTCGCCAGCTCCTCAGCGTCGGTCAGATCCGTGGGGAATGTGTCCTCCGTCGAGATCGACTTCGCCTCCCGATGGGCCACTACCCGACGTTCGTCGCGGGCTCGAGCGAGGTCGTACAGCGATTCCCCCGCTGCCCGGCCGAGCTCGCGCACGAGCTCGGCCCGATCCAGCGTCCGAAGATCGGCCACCGTCGCCGCCGACAGCACCACGAGCTTCTGCTCGGTCACCGGTCCGACGCCGGGGATGGCGCGGACCGGGAGCTCGGCGAGGAAATCTAGTTCGTCGGCCGGGGCGATCAACCGCATCCCGTCAGGTTTGGCCGCCTCCGAAGCTAGTTTGGCGATGAGCTTGCTGCTCCCCAACCCCACCGAGGCGGTCAGCCCGCCGGTGCGGTGGGTGAGTTCGGCGCGCAGCCAGACGACGTGCTCGGCCACCCGGTCCAGTTCCCAATCGCTGGCGGCCAGATCAACATATGCCTCATCCAAGCTCAAAGGCTCCACTAGCGGCGAGACCTCCCGCAGCAGATCCATCACCACCGTCGACGATTGGCGGTAGGCCTCGACGCGTCCGCCCAGGAACGCCGCGTTCGGGCAGCGCCGCCTGGCCTCAGTGCCTGCCATGGCTGAGCGGATGCCGAACTTTCGGGCCTCATAGCTGGCGGTGGCCACCACCGCCCGGGGGCCGGCTCCCCCGACCACTACTGGTTTGCCGCGCAGGCTGGGTTTGTCGCGCTGCTCCACGGCCGCGAAGAACGCGTCGAGATCCAGGTGGAGGATCGTTGCGGGCATGCCGCGAGAGTATCCGGGACACCGGCCCAGGACCAGGAGCACCCCCCGGCACGGCACACCTGACCCGGGCGAATCCCGCGCCAGGTCCGCGATCAGTCAGCCTTGGTGCGGTGACGGTGGGCCTGGTCTCGCACCCAGGCTCGGCGAAGCTCGGCCCCCTTGCGCCACACCAGCCCGCCGTAGCCCTCCCGGCCGGTGCGGATGTACTGCAGCACCCGTGGGTTGCGCACCGCGAGCGCGATGCGCGATTGGGCCTTGCGGGAGCCGGCCAGCAGCAGGTGGTCGTCGAGTTGCAGCTCGAAATCGCGCGAGGGGAGCACTATCGATTCCCCGTCCCGCTCCACCATCAGCACCAGCGCGTTCTCCTTCGCGTCCCGCCGGTACGGGTCGGTCAGCAGATGTCCCACTGTGACGTGCTGTCCCGAGCGAATCACCCCGCAAGCGATTCCGGCCGACCGGTCCCCCATCACCAGGTTCCACACCTCCGGCACGAGGCCAGCGTTGACGTCGCGGAGTTGATCGCTGAGCTGCCTGGCCCATACCTCCCCCCGCTGAGACATCAACGTCGTGAACCGGCTGAGCATCGGTGTGGTGATCGTCACTAGGAACTGCCGCGCCACGATGCGGCTCGGCTGCATCGACAGATCATCCTCGAATGCCTCGAACAGGGCACGGCTGGAGATGAGGTTCTCCCTGGTGACGATGAAGATGCCGGGGTTGAGCTCTCGCGCGGTCAAGGCGATGGCGAGGTTCTTCAGGTCGTTACGGTTTCCGGCGACGATGCCGCACGCGTTCTCGACGCCGGCCGCGCGCAAACTCGCCGCGTCCATGCCGGTGCCCTCGATGTCGACCCCCGGCTCCCCATAGTGCAGCCGGTCGATCACGGTGACTCCCAAGCCAGCCCCTTCGAGTTCCTCCCGCACCCGATGCCCGAAGCGGCCGTAGCCGCACATGATCCAATCGCCCTTGGGCGGGTCGTGGCGCTCCGGCAGATCATCCCCGGCCAGGCCGGTCAGGATCTCGCGCAAGTGGAATGATTCGGGCGCCGCGACAGCTTCCACCAGGGCCTCGGCGAATCTCTCGAAGGGGTTGACGATGAAGTCACCACCGAAGGCGCCCAGGTTGAGTTCTTCCTCCGGATCCCCGACCCTGGCCATCACTGGGACGCTCGGGGCCAGCAGCCTCACCGTGACGGCGATGGAGCGGTTGGTTTGGTCGTCGGCCAGCGCCATGACGCCGCGGCAGTGCGGCGAGAGCAAACCCGAGGTGGTGAGGATTGTGGGGTCGGCGGCATCGCCGGCGAGGGTGGGTACGTCACTGCCGAAACCCGCCAGGACCGCCCGCTGCAGCTTCTCCCGGTTCGGGTCCACCACCACCACGCGCAGGCCCAGCCGGTCCAGTCCCCTGGTCACCATGGAACCGGTCTCGCCGTAGCCGCACACTATGTAGAAGGGTTCCTGCAGGTGCAGGATGCGCCGGGCGAACCGGGACGCCTTGACAGCGTTCTGGAACGCCTGTTCCTGTAGCAGCGCCACCACCTGCACCACGGAGAAGGACCAGCCGATCACAGTGAGATACATCGACACTGTCATCCAGATCCGCTGCGCGGCCGAGTAGGGCGCCGGCAGCTCACCGAAGCCGATCGTGGTGCTGGTGTAGCTGATGACGTAGAACGCGTTGAAAACGCCCATCCCCGGGGTGGGGTTGCCCTCGGCGTCCACCCCGGGCATCAGCGCCAGACCGGTGACTGTCACCGCGTAGAGCGCGATGATCAGCACCAGCGGAAACCGCATCCGCCGGAGGAACAGGTAGAGCACGTTGTTCATGGGCTGCGGCTATCGCCGGATGGTGATCGTCTCACTCACCATCAGCACGACCGAGATCAGGTTCGCGAACAGTGCACCGCCCGACATCGACACCACTTGGCTCATCGCTTGCCCGGAGATCTCACCGGTACCCGAGGAAGCGAACCACCAGATCACCGCGCCGGTCATGAGCTGCAGGTCCGCCACGAGGCTGGTGGCCAGATGCACCGCGCCGAGCTGGGTCCGGTCCCCGAACTTCAGCACCGTCGCGATGAGGTTGACCACGATTGCTGCCACCAGGCCCCAGATGCTGTGCAGTTCCGGCCGGTCCATGTCACCGATCCAGAAACCGAAGTTCAGCGTTGCTGCCAGCGTGATGAAGAACCCGAAGATGACCTTCTCAGTGTTCACCGGTAACCCCCTTATCGTGAGTCACTCTACGACCCTGCCGTGGCTGGCGGCGGTAGGGAGTCGGCAATTCTCAGGGTCCGCCTACGGGGTGGGTCGGAACTGGACAAAATCGAAGCCATCGTGGGGTTCCCGGGAGACCTCGGTCCACTGGCCAGGCGAGATGATCGGGAACTTCGCAGCGCCCTCCGGGGACTGATGCACGTGGGTGATGTCGAGTTCGGCGAGATAGGGCCAGGCTGCCTCGTAGATCTGTGAGCCACCCCCGACGTAGCACACCCGATCCGGTGTGGATGTGGCGAGCCTGAGCGCATCCTCGATGGAATGCGCCACCTCGACGCCGTCGGCGCGCCAGCCCCGATCTCGGGTCACCACTATGATCCGCCGGCCGGGCAGGAGCCCGATCTGGTCCTGGGTGCGGCGCCCGAAGATGACAGTGTTGCCGGTGGTGACCCGTTTGAAGCGACGAAAATCCGCCGGAATGTGCCACAGCATGTCCTCACCCGAGCCGATGACCCAGTTGTCGGCGACCGCCGCGATCGCGACGATCCGCATCCCGTTCATACCGCGATCGGGGCCCGGATGACCGGGGCCGGGTTGTAGCCGATGACCTCGATATCGTCCAGGTTGAACTGGTCGATCGAACTGACGGCGGGATTCAGGTGCAGCCTGGGCAGCGGCCCAGGATCACGCGCCAATTGCTGGGCCACCTGTTCGGTGTGGTTAGCGTAGATATGGGCATCGCCGAGGGTGTGGATGAACTCGGCAGGCCGCAGCCCGGTGACCTGAGCCACGAGGTGGGTCAACAGCGCGTAGCTGGCGATGTTGAACGGCACGCCGAGAAACACGTCGGCGGATCGTTGGTACAGCTGGCAGCTCAGCCACCCGGGGCCGCCGTCGTCGGCCGGGGCGACGGAGACCTTGACCAGCGCGTGGCACGGCGGCAGCGCCATGTCGGCGATGTCAGCAACATTCCAGGCCGAGACGATGTGGCGTCGGGAATCCGGGGTGCTGCGCAGCGAATCGATCACCGCCGCCAGTTGATCAATGGTTCGGCCGTCTGGGGTGGGCCACGAGCGCCACTGGTGGCCGTAGATGGGGCCGAGGTTGCCGTCGGCATCGGCCCACTCGTCCCAGATGGTGATCGAGCGTTCGTGCAGCCACGCGAGGTTGGTCTCGCCGCGCAGGAACCACAGCAATTCCCCGAACACGCTTCGGGTGTGCACCTTCTTCGTGGTCAGCAGCGGGAATCCCTCGCGCAGGTCGAAGCGCATCTGATAGCCGAAGACGCTGCGGGTTCCGGTGCCGGTACGATCTGACTTATCCACCCCAGTAGCCGAGATGTGACGCAGCAGGTCAAGGTACTGCCTCATGGTGTGGCGCCCAACCAGGCAACGAACGCGCGCACCGCCTGTCCGCGGTGACTGATGTGGTCCTTCTCGGCGGCGCTCAGCTGTGCCGAGGTCACCTCGAGGCCGTCGGGAACAAAGAGCGGATCGTAGCCGAAGCCATTCCTGCCGGTCGGCGCTTCGGCGATCGTACCCGGCATCGAGCCGCGCCACAGCAGCCGCCCGCCGTCGGGATCGGCGTAGGCGAGGACGGCCACGAATCGTGCCCCGCGACGCTCCGGAGGTACCCCGTCTAGTTGGCACAGCAGCAACGCATTGTTTGCCTCGTCGTCGCGCTGCGGCCCGGCCCATCGGGCCGAGCGCACGCCGGGCATCTGATTGAGTTCGTCAACCTCAAGGCCGGAGTCGTCGGCGATCGCGGGGAGCCCGGTGTGTCTGACCGCGGCCCTCGCCTTGATCAGGGCGTTGCCGTCGAAGGAGCGCTCGGTCTCGTCTGGGTCATCGTAGGGCTCGAATTCGTCGAGCCCTCTGACGGTGACCTCGATTCCAGCCTCCGCGACGATTCGCCGCAATTCGGCCAGCTTGCCTGGGTTACCGGAGGCGAGTACCACTTCGCTGGGGCGGTTCACGACTCGAGCGCCTCCTGCTGGCGCTTGGTCAGTTCGGTGCATCCAATGGCAGCCAGGTCCAGGAGTGCGGTGAGCCCGTCGCGCCCGAAGGGGGCGCCTTCGGCTGTGCCCTGGACCTCCACGTAGCGCCCGGAGCCGGTCATCACGACATTCATGTCGACCTCTGCCGAGGAGTCTTCCTCATAGTCGAGGTCGAGTACCTCGCGAGCGTCGACGATGCCAACCGAGATCCCGGCGACGGTGTCACTGAGCGGCTGCCCTTTCAGCTGGCCGCGTTCGCGCAGCCACTCCACGGCATCGGCGAGCGCGACATATGCGCCCGTGATGGCTGCGGTGCGGGTTCCCCCGTCTGCTTGGAGAACGTCGCAGTCAAGCACGATCGTGTTCTCCCCGAGCGCCTCAAAGTCCACCACGCTGCGCAGCGCCCGGCCCACTAGGCGGGAGATCTCGTGGGTGCGTCCGCCGATTTTTCCGCGCACCGATTCCCGGCCGGATCGGGTGTGGGTGGAACGGGGCAGCATCGCATACTCGGCGGTAACCCAGCCGAGCCCGGAGTCTTTGCGCCACCTGGGCACTCCCTCGGTGACGCTCGCCGCGACGAGGACACGGGTGCGGCCGAACTCCACCAACACCGACCCTTCGGCGTGATCGAGCCATTGGCGGGTGATCCGGACGTCTCTGAGTTGGTCGGGCGTACGCCCGTCGTGGCGGTCAGTCATGTGCCCAACCTACCGGGCGAGCTCGGCGGCATGTTGGGCGAACGCGGCCCCCCGGTCGCGATAGTCGACGAAATGGCCGAAGCTGGGTGCCCCCGGTGATAGCAGCACCATGCCCGGGTTCGCCTCGGTGGCAGTTTTGAGCACGAGTTCGCGGCCCAGCTCGACCGCCCGGCGAAGGTTGGGGGCCTGATGCAGCTGTGTGGTGGGTGATCCGTGGGCCACGGCTTGCGCGATGCGGGGACCATTGTCGGGCATCGTCACCACGGACACCCAGGCACGATCTGCCAGCGCTGCGGCGAGGCCGGCGTAATCGATGCCGCGCTCCTGACCGCCCAGCAGTAACGCGGTGGGCCGTTGCCCGACCGCGTCCAGCGCGGCGATCACTGGCAGCACGTTCGTAGCGAGCCCGTCGTCGACGTAGTCCACCCCGGGTTCGCGGGCCACCACGGTCAGGCGTCCGGGAAGGGGTTTGAAGCTCGCGGCGGCCCCGGCAGCGTCGAAGGAATCGTCGGCTATGCCGAGGCGTTGGAGCGCCCGCATCGCCAGGAGCGCGTTGCGGCCGTTGTGCTGGCCCAGCAGCGGCAGTTCATCCAGCCAGTCAGCCGGCTGAGCCTGGACCCATTCGACATCGCCCAGCTGGGTGGCGTGCTCCCGGAGCACCGGGTCGTCGCCGTTGGCGATGGTGACTCCGGCGCCGGGCAGGGTGCACACCGAGAGCTTGTCGCTGTAGTACTGCTCGACCGATCCGCCGTGCCACGGCAGATGGTCGGGACTCAGCGATGTCACGACGCTCACGGTGGTGCCCACCGGCAGCCAGAAGGCCTGCGATGCCGATACCTCGACGGCGTGGAAGTCCACGACAGGCGCGTGGTCCCCGAATGGCGGGGTCCCGATGTTGCCGACGGCGGCCGCCGATATCCCGGAGCGTGTGGCCAGGTGAGCCAGGAGGCTCGTCGTGGTGGATTTGCCCTTGGTCCCGGTCACGAGCACCACTCGGCCTGGGTCCTGGCCGTGGAGCCACAGCCCGAGGGCGCCGCACGTGATGACGCCGCTACCGGTGAGCTGGGCCACGAGCCCGCTGTAGGGAGTGATTCCCGGCGAGACGATGACTATGTCGCAGGCGCCCAGCGCCTCGGCTCCGCCATCGGTGACCCCGAGCGCCTCGGGGACCCTGTCGTCCACCACGACCGGCTCAATGCCGAGGCGTCGGCATTCCTCGCGGGCGGCCTTTCCCTCGACGCCGAGACCGAAGATCCCGACGCGGGCGCCGATGAGATCAGTGAAGCCGAGCCGCGGACGCATAACGCTCTGGGATCGAGTGGGGCGGCTGGGGACGGAGCAGTTCGTCGGCTGGGGGCGCTGCCAGGCCGTCGATGCTGTGGTGCAGCTCGGCGAGCGGCCGATCGCTGGGGCCTTGGCGGTCGGGCCTGGCGGCGGCGAGCCGGACAGCGTTGCGGGACTCGGCCTCGTCGCCGACGCATTCCCACGGCTTATGCCCGGAGGTCACCAGCCCCTTGAATTGGCTGAGCAGGTCGGCATTGCGCAGTGGTTCGCCGCGGGTGAAGACTTCGGCGAGCTGTTCGGGGCTCAGGTAGGGAGCGAGGATGAGATCGAGAAAGGCGCACTTATCGCACTGGCTGCACCAGCCAACGCTGCGGCGGGCGGGATCGGTGAGGAATGCCCGGTTGCAGGAGCAAAACGATGTGAAGTACTCCTGGCACAACTCGACGAATTGCCGGGCGATCCACAACTCCGACCAGGGGCGCAGCAGTGAGAAGTATTGCGGCATGCCCGGCACCTGGGCCAGGGCCTCGGCCAGAAGCTTCTCGAAGGCCCATGACTTGCTCCACTGGTGATTGACCTCGCCCTGCGTAGGGGCCGATGAGGATCGCTCGTTGCTCATGACCACGGCGTCGTGGCCGCCGAGGCAGGCGGTCACCAGGGCCAACGCGGATACGATTCCCGTGACTGGCACGTGGCCGTTGTGGAACCCGAGCTCGGCCGAGCGCAGCACCTGGCCGTCGAGGATTCTGGTGGCGCGGGCCACGGGCAGCCCCGAGCGCTCAAGCGAGCCTTCGATGGCCTGGAACCGGTCGGCGGCCTTCGAAACGACGAACAATGTGACATCGGCGGTGGGCCGCAGCAGCTCGGTGGAGACCAGCGAATCCATGCCACCGCCGAAACACACCAGCGGACGCTGGCCCATGGCGGTGGTTGCGGCCGGGGCCGCAGCCCGATCCAGCCCCCCGATCAGGCGTAGCCCCGACAGGTCGAGGTGGTTGCGAACCCGGAACTCACCGAGGCCGTGGTGGTAGTAGGCCAGCAGCAGCTCGCGGTCCAGCGGCAGCAGCTCGGTCTCCCCGAGGTCGATCGTCAGTGGGGCGTGGGTCTTGTAGTACGACACCCCCGCCAGCAGGTAGAGATAGCGCACGGCGTGGTGGGTGGTCTCGGCTGCGAAGTCACCCGACTCGAACTCCCAGGTCTCGGCGAAGTGATATTGACCGAGGCGGTAATGCCCGGTGACTCGGTTGCCGTCGATGCTCCAGCCGTCGTAGCGGAAGACCTCGGCGTGTGGTTCCTGCCCCATAGCCAGCGATCCTACTGGTCTTGCCCAGCGGTTCCGGGGCGCGCGCTGGACATGAGCTGTTCCAGAAGGAAACCCAGCCAGTCACAGATCGAGGCAGCCGTGGGGTTGCGCTGCACGTCGAGGCCGTTGACCTCGACGAGGCGCTCGGGGCTTTGGGTGAGCGCGGCATACCAGGTGGCGCGTAACCCGGACAGGGTGCGAGCCCAGGCATCGACCGATTCTGCCTTGACAGGTACCCGGGAATCGTCCTCGGCCAACGCGATGTCGGCCAACACCCGCCGCCCGGCGTCGATGCGTTGCCGGGCCTGATCGATTGCGACGTCTCGACGGAACCGTTCCGCCTCGCCCTCGTCCTCAAGCGCACGGGGAAACAGCCGGGCAAGTTCCTCATCGGCGTCGACCAGCCGGCTGCCTTCGTCGCTGAGGGTGGCGGTGAGCTGCTCCAGCGGATCCCCTGTCTCGGGCACGAGATCGTCCAATGCGTTCACGTGTCGCAGCACCAACGCGGCCAGCACATCGGCACGCCCTTCGTCGCCGTCGAAATACCACGTCGGCCGGGTCATGCGCGCTCCATCGTGGCCCACAGCGTGTAGTTCTGCATCGCGATGACATCGCGTTCCATCGCCTCGCGATTTCCGCTGCTCACGACTGCCTTGCCTTGGTTGTGCACCTCGAGCATGAGCCGTTCGGCCTTCTCGGCGGAGTAACTGAAGTAGTCCTGGAACACGTAGGTGACGTAACTCATCAGATTGACTGGATCGTCCCACACGATTGTCACCCAGGGCGCGGCGGTGGCAGCTACTTCCTGGGTGGATTCCAGGACGCCTGTGGCGCCGTGGGTTCCTGGCTCGGTCATGATCTCCATTGTGTCAAATCCCGCAGACACCTGGCGCTGGTGACCACGCGGTAGCCTTTCGCGCATGACCACGGCCCTGTTGACCGATCATTACGAGCTGACGATGGTACAAGCGGCGATGAACGCGGGCACCGCCGAACGCCACAGCCTGTTCGACCTGTTCGCCCGGCGGCTCCCCGACGGCCGCCGTTATGGCGTGGCGGCCGGGTTGGGACGCGTGCTGGATGCCGTGCGGGATTTCCACTTCGATGGCGCCGACATCGCCTATCTCAGCGATGCCGGAATCATCCAGGACAACCTGGCCGATTGGCTTGCCAACTACCGGTTCCGCGGTCGAATGTGGGGCTACGCCGAGGGCGAGGTTTTCTTCCCCGGTTCACCAGTGTTGTCGGTGGAGGGTTCCTTCGCCGAGTGCTGCGTGTTGGAGACGGTGCTGCTGAGCATCATGAACCACGACTCGGCCATCGCCTCGGCCGCTTCCCGTATGACCGGGATGGCCGAAGATCGTCCCTGCCTGGAGATGGGCTCGCGCCGCACGCACGAATGGGCGGCGACAGCCGCGGCGCGCTCGGCATACATCGCCGGCTTCGCCGGAACCTCGAATCTGGAGGCTGGCCGCAGCTATCACATCCCCACCATCGGCACCGCGGCACATTCGTTCACGCTGTTACACGATTCGGAGACGGCGGCTTTCGAAGCCCAACTCGCGACCCTCGGCCCCGGCACCACACTGCTGGTGGACACTTACGACGAGGAGGACGCCATCCGCAAGGGCGTGGAGCTGACCGGGGGCACGCTGGGAGCGATCCGCTTGGATTCGGGCGATCTGGCTATCAATGCGCGCCGCGCCAGGGACCTGCTGGATGATCTGGGCGCCGTCGACACCAAGATAGTGGTGACCAGCGACCTCGACGAATGGCAGATCGCGGCGCTGAGTGGGGCACCGGTGGATTCCTACGGTGTGGGAACCCAGCTCGTCACCGGATCGGGTCATCCCACCACCGGTTTCGTCTACAAGCTCGTTGCCCGCGCCGATTCAAGCGATCCGACGGCTCCGATGGCCCCGGTGGGGAAGAAGTCGAAGGGCAAGAACACCCTCGGCGGGCGCAAGTTCGCGCTGCGGCGCCGGGGATCCGACGGGCGCGCCGAGGCCGAAGTCATCGGGCTGGGCGCGGCCCCTGCAGACGACGGCAACGACCGTCACTTGATCGTCCCGATCATGGAGGCCGGTGAGGTTGTGCACAGCGCCACGCTGGCCGATGCGCGGCGGCGGCACTTCGAATCGCGCGCCGAGTTACCGGACGCCGCCCGCCGCATCAGCCACGGCGACCCAGCAATCGAGACGATTATCCTCGACATCGACGGCGACGTCACCAACAATCCGTATCAAGCGGCGCGGCTGTCTGCGGGCTAGCCGCAGCCGGCCGGGAGGCAGGGTGGACACCTGGTGGGTGGTGTCCAGACGCATCTGAGCTGCGCTGCCCACCAGGTCTCCGGTTGGTTGAGCTGTCTGCGGTAACGACTCCCGGCGGGCATCCTCAGCCGATGCGTGGGGCGTTCATGATGGCCGCCAGCTCCCCGGGCAGCTCGGCGGTGAAGATCTCTTCCAGACTGAGCCGTTGGCCTGCCTCATCAGCCAGCGAGACCCGCCAGTTGGGGTACTGATCGATGGTGCCTGGCTGGTTCTGCGTGCGCCGCTCCCCCACCGCGTCGGCCAGGCTCACTGCCAGGACCCGGGAGGGGGTGGTGACCAGGAATCTATGTAGCGCCAGCATGATCTGTTTCGGGTCGTCGGCAGCAGCGTCAGCTAAGAACCCGTCGTGGCGCAGTTTGGCGATCCATCGGTCGTGTTCGGCGGCCGCGTCGGCCAACTCGTCGTCCAGCGGCTCGGTGAGCAGACCGAGGGACTCGCGCAGCCGGATGTGATCCCCGGCCAAGTATCCCAGGGTAGGTGGCAGGTCGTGGGTGGTGACGGAGGCCATCGCGTATTCGCGCCACCACTGGGCCTGCAGCGGATCGCCCGCATCGTCGGACTCGAACCACAGCACAGAGGTGCCGAGGATCCCTCGGCGGGCGAGGTAGTCACGCACCCACGGCTCCACGGTTCCGAGGTCCTCACCCACCACCAAGGCACCCGCCCGGGAAGCCTCGAGCGCCAGGATGCCCACCATTGCCTCGTGGTTGTTGCGGACGTAGGTGCCCATACTGGGCTCGAGGCCCTCCGGAACCCACCAGAGCCGGAACAATCCGATGATGTGGTCAATCCGGACCCCGCCCACGCCCTGCAGGGCCGCGCGCACCATGGCGGTGAACGGCTCGTAGCCCGCCTCCTCCAGCCGGTCCGGACGCCAGGGGGGCTGTCCCCAGTCCTGCCCGGCCTGGTTGTACTGGTCCGGCGGCGCGCCCACCGTGACGCCCTGGGCGAACATGTCGGGCATCAGCCAGGTCTCGGCGCCGTGGATGTTGACTCCTACTGCCAGGTCGGCGATGACGCCCAGCGGCATGTCCACCTCGCGTGCCGCCGACTGGGCCCGGCTGACCTGAGTGGTGGCCACCCACTGCAGCCATTCGAAGAACTCGACGCGCTGTGAGTTCTCTGCAGCGAATGCCGCCACGGCCGCGGAGGTGACGTCGCGGAACTCCTCCGGCCACTGCCTCCAGTCGGGCCCGTGGACCTCGCCCAGCGCGCTCCAGAGAGCGAAGCGGTGCAGCGCCAGCCCGTGGGTGTCGCGGAAGTGAGCGAAGGCGATCTGCCTGGCTGCGGAGCGGCGTTGCTGGAACACCACCTCGAGGGCGTCGATCTTGGCTTGCCACACCGCGTCGCGGTCGATCCCAGCGCCGGCATTGCGCACCGACTTGCGTCGTTTGCGAATGTGGCTACGGCCGTGCCGATCGAGCTTGGCATACTCCTCGATGCGTTCCGGACGCACGTAGAGCGGGTTCAAGAAGCGACGGCTCGAGGGCAGATAGGGCGAGGGCTCCATAGGCGCACAGCTCTCCGCCGCATGTAGCGGATTGACCAAGACGAAGCCAGCCCGCTGCGTGGCTCCGGCCCAGGTGGCCAGATCGGCCAGATCCGCCAAGTCACCTACGCCCCAGCCCTTGGCTCCGGACACCGAGTACAGCTGCGCTGCGTAACCCCACACGCGGCCGCCGCGAATAGTGGCGGGAATCCCCACGAATGACGGGGTCACTATCAGGGGTTCCTCGTGCTCCCCTTCGACGGTGCGGGCAACCAGACGGTGGTAGCCGGTCTCGACGTCATCACCGAGGCCGAAGGTGGCTTCGCCACGCCACGCACCGTCGATCTCGCGGTCGGGCGCCCAGTTGTCCACCTGCCAAGCTTGTCGCCAGCCGCCGCTCTCAGTGCGAACCCCCACCTCGACCGCACTACCCGCGGGAACATGCACGTTGACGTAGAGCGGCTGGCCCTGCTCGATGACCGTGCACCGGGGAAGGACTCGGCGCCACCGGGCGGCGTCGAGACCGCTCAGCGCGGCCTCCTGCTGTTCCTCGGTCGCGGCCTCGACACCCAGCGCCGCAAGTACCGCGACAACCGCAGCCGCGCGGATGCTGGTATGGCGGCCCTTCCAATCCCAGAACTCCCGGGCGATGCCGTAGTGGTCGGCTAGCCCAGCCAGCGTCGGCGTCAGCTCACTCACTGGTGCTTCCTCACTACGACGGTTCGGGCGATCATGTCATGCAGGGCTTGTTTCTTGGCCGTGAACAGGGGCATGAGGCCGTTGATGAGCCCAACGAATGTGATGTTGAACAGCGCTACCGCAGTGACGGCGCGGATCAGGGACAGGCCCCAACCGAGCTTGTCCATCGAATGGTCGCCGTCGCGCACTACCCGAAGCCGGATGGCCAATTGGCCCAGCGTGCCACCGGCCAGCCTCACCATGAGCGTCCGGTAGACCGCCCATACGATCCCTAACACGAACGCGAACCGCATCAGGGCTGACATCACCTCCACCGGCACTGGGGGCAGGGTGGCCGTCGAGCCGGATGCTACGAGGGCCAGCACCTCCTGTGACCAGTCATCCATCGCCTGCAGGTTCGGCCCCATCACGATGCCCTGGATCACTGTGATCGGGAGCAGCCAGATGATCCCGTCGATGATGAAGGCCAGCACGCGCCAGCCCCACACCGCGAGTTCCCCGGCGCCGTAGCTTCCTGGTCCCCCGTGCACCGCGGGCTCGGGCTGAGCGGGCGGCCCCTCCTGCGCCACCGGCCGGGTCACCTGGGACCACGCCTGGCCGTCCCAATACCGCTCGGCGATGGCACCGGCCGGATCGGGATACCACCCCTGCGGCGGCAACTGTGAACTATCATCCATATGCCCAAGGATGGCATAGGACTTGGGGGAACCTCCGCCTCGTGCCAGACTGCTGACGCAATGGATAAGATCGGGCGCTATCGCATCACCGGACGCATCGGATCCGGTTCCTTCGCCACTGTGTTCCGCGGCCATGACGAGAGCCTGGACGTTCCGGTGGCGGTCAAGGTGCTGTCCCCGGACTGGATCCACAACCCCGACGTGCAGGAACGGTTCCTGTCCGAGGCGCGGATCCTGCGCCGGTTGGACGACGAGCGCATCGTGCGCGTCTACGACATCGGCACCACCCCCAGCGGCCAGCCGTATTTCGTGATGGATCTCGCTGACGGTGGCTCACTTGAGCAACTGCGGCGGCGCCCCGTCGCGCCCGGCCTGGCCCTGCGGCTGGCCGCAGAGGCTGCCCGCGCCGTCGACGTGATGCACCGCAACGCCCTCGTACACCGCGATGTCGCGCCGGGCAATATCCTGCTTCGTCACACATCCTCGGGTGCACGGGTGCTGCTGGCGGATCTTGGGGTTGCCTCAAGCCTGGTGGAGGCCGATCAAGAGGACCTTACGGCAGGCACGCCCGCCTATATGGCCCCGCAGCAGGCCAGCAGCACCCGGCCCGAACGCAGCTCTGACATCTACTCACTGGCCGCGGTCACCTACGCGCTGTTGACCAGCCGGCCCCCGTTCCCCGCCACGTCACTGGCCGATGTGTTGGCCCGGGACCCAGGGCAGGGCCCGCTGCCGATCGCGGCCCAGCTGGGCGCCCCCGAGGTGCTGGATCAGGTACTGACGGCGTCTTTGTCGGCGGACCCGGCGCAGCGTCCTGCCACGGCCTCGCAGCTTGCCGACGCGCTGGACCGGCTGGCCGATCAGCTGCCCGGCGGCGATGAGCTGCGCCCCAGCCGCCCGGCACCCAACGAGCACATCCCTGACCGGCGCCCACCTACCGAACCCACCCCCGGCGAGATGCTCGATGGCTACCTCGGCCCCGGCAGGTACCGGCCGCGGCCCACCAAGGAGACGTACTCGCCGTGGTTCTACGTGTGGCTCACCGGCACCGCGATCGTGTTGGCGGGGCTGGCTGCCTGGATCACCATCGGCTTCCTGCTCGGCTAGCGACTATCATGAGGCGTTATGAGTGAACTGGCCCCGGGCTCCCAGACAGTCGTTGATGAACGCACGTCTGCGTTCGAGGACGGCGATCACGAACGCTTCTCCCACTATGTCCCCAAGGACAAACTGACCAAGGCGATGGTGACGGGATCCCCCGTGGTCGCGTTGTGCGGGAAGGTGTGGGTTCCCTCCCGCAACCCCGACAAGTTCCCGGTCTGCCCAGAATGCAAGGAGATTTGGTCCAGCATGCGTCCCGGCGGCAACAAGAACTAGCCTGGCCGCCGACGGGAGACGCCGGGGTCAGTACCGATAATGCTCCGGCTTATAGGGGCCGGCCACCGGAACCCCCAGGTAGTCGGCCTGCTGCGGCGTGAGTTGCGTCAGCTGCGCCCCCAGTGAAGGCAGGTGGAGCCGCGCCACTTCTTCGTCGAGGTACTTGGGCAGGGTGTAGACCCCGATGGGGTAGTCCTCGTTTCGGCGATACAGCTCCAGCTGGGCCAACACCTGGTTGGTGAACGAGTTACTCATCACAAAAGATGGGTGGCCCGTGGCGTTGCCGAGGTTCAACAACCGCCCCTCACTGAGAACTATGATGCTGTGCCCGTCGTCGAAGGCCCACTGGTCCACCTGCGGCTTGATCGTGATCCGATTCACGTCCTCGCGACGGGCCAGCCCGGCGAGGTCGATCTCGTTGTCGAAGTGGCCGATATTCCCGACGATCGCCTGATGCTTCATACGGGACATGTGCTCGGCGGTCACCACGTCGAAGCAGCCCGTCGCGGTGATGATGATGTCTGCCTGGCCCACCACATCATCCAGGGTCGCTACCTGTTAGCCGTCCATGACGGCCTGCAGCGCGCAGATAGGATCCACCTCGGTGACGATGTCGCGAGCGCCCTGGCCGTGGAGGGCCTCAGCGCAGCCCTTGCCGACGTCACCGTAGCCGCACACGACGGCGACCTTGCCACCGATGAGAACTTCCGTGCCACGGTTGATGCCGTCGATCAGCGAATGCCGGG
>JBKEBG010000176.1:0-38785 GCA_047972985.1 Arachnia sp. | reverse complement strand
ATCCCATGCTGCACAGATTCGCGATGCCTGATCCCGGCGAGGGATTGCTGGAGGCCGAGATCGTCGCCTGGCGGGTCGCGGTGGGTGACGTCGTCAAGATCAACGACGTGCTCGTCGAGATCGAGACCGCCAAGTCATTGGTCGAGCTGCCGTCCCCGTTCGCCGGGACGGTCACTGAGCTCCTCGTGGCCGAGGGCACGACTGTCGAGGTTGGCACGGATATCGTGGTGGTCGACGACGGCGTCGAGTCCGCCAGGGCCGCCCAGCCCCCGGCCGAGCCCGCCGCGGCCGCGCCCAACCTGGTCGGCTACGGCTCGGCCGAGGAGGGCAGCCGGCGCCGCCGCGCCCGGCCCAAGCGCGAGGACACGAGTGACCTGGTCGATGCTATGTCGGCTGCCTACGAACCTCACGAGCCGGGGCACCGTCCCGACGAGGTGCACCCGGCCGGCGCGGTGCATGCCGAGCCCTCCGGTGATCCGCTGCCCGAGCCCGGGGCCGCGCCCGCCGAGTCCCAGTTGGTGTTGGCACACGACCGCTTCGACGTGCGCGCCAAGCCGCCGGTGCGTAACTACGCCAAGGAGCTGGGGGTCGATCTGGCCGGCGTCACCGGCACCGGGCCCGAGGGCACCGTCACCTATCGTGACGTGGAGGCCGCCGCTGCCTTCGACCGCGCCGAGGCCCAGCCCCAGCAGGGCCGCATCCTCAACGACTCGGCCAGTTTCCAGGCGGCGGGTTCGCAGGCCCAGTACGGCTATGGCCCCACCGGTACCGGCTTCGGCGGCGGATTCGGGCCCAGCGGCAGGTTCGGTGAAACTGACGCCGATCAGGGCCGCCATACCCGACGCGTGCCGATCAAGGGGGTGCGCAAGGCAACCGCTGACAACATGACGCAGTCGGTGCAGACCCACGTGCATGTCACCGAGTGGGTCACGATCGACGTCACGGGCACCATGGAGTTCCTTGAGACGCTCAAGGGGCGCCGGGAGTTCGCCGGGCTGCGGATCTCCCCGCTGCTGGTCTACGCCAAGGCGCTGTGCCTGGCGCTGGACCGCAACCCGGAGATGAACAGCTCCTGGGACGAGCAGGCCCAGGAGATCGTGTACCACGGTGACGTCAACCTCGGTATTGCGGCGGCCACCCCGCGCGGCCTCATGGTGCCCAACATCAAGGGCGCACATGCGATGAGCCTGCTGCAGTTGGGCCGCGCGATCGGCGATCTGGTCGCGGTGTCCCGGGATGGCAAGCTGCAGCCCGCGGACTACTCCGGCGGCACCTTCACCATCACCAACGTCGGCGTATTCGGTATCGATGCGGGCACCCCGATCCTCAACGGCAATGAGACCGGCATCTTTTGTATGGGATCGATCAAGCGTCGTCCCTGGGTAGTCGGGCAGGGCGCGCAGGAGAGCGTGGTGCCGCGGTGGGTGACGACGATCTCGGTGACCTTCGATCACCGCATCGTCGACGGCGAACAGGGCTCCCGCTTCCTGCACGACGTCGCCTCGATCCTGGCCGAACCGGCGCTGGCGTTGTTGTTCTAGGGATGGGTTATCCCTTCAACCCTCCCGAGACCAGATCCAGGCGCCAGTAGCGCTGGAGGAAAAGCACCAGCAACACCAGGGGAATTATCGACAATGCGGCCCCGGTGATGGCCACCGCGTAGAGGACCGGCTGGCTGGAGCCTTTGCTCAGCAGGGTGTAGAGGCCGACGGTCGGTGGCCACGATTGCCTCCCGGCGCCTATCGGATATCGGTGTTGGCAGACATCGCCGCGCCCGAGATGGTGGATCAGACGCCACCGCCGTGGTTCAGGCAACCTCAGATGGTGATGTCAGCCCAGGAACTTGCCCTGGTGGGGATCCGCATCCCACTTCTCAAGCCGGGCGAAACGCTCGTGTTCGAGGCCCGCCCGGTCACGTGAGTAATCGCGAGCTTAGGCCGCCTGCTCCACCTGCTGGGCTTCCGCGGCGTCCTTACGCTCGGCCCGCTGCAGCAGCTTGACCTGCGCCGCAGCCCCTTCTAGGACTACCCGCGAGCCAAGGAGGGCGAAGAAGGCGATGGCGATGTTACCGAAGATCTGACGCACGATGGTGCCGGCGTTGATGTACTCGAGGGTGAGCACATCGATGAGGCCGAACAGCCACCACACACCTAGGGCGATGGCCATCACCAGGTAGATGGTTCCGGCGGCGCCGCCGAGCGCGAACTTCTTGAAACCGAAGTCAAAAACAGCGCCGAATCCCACAGCGTTGGGATCCTTGGCCGGCTGGCCCTGCGCGGCCCACGGCTGCTGTTGTTGTTGATCCCACCCCTGCTGCGCGGGCTGCTGCCAACCACCGCCGGCGGGTTGTTGCTGCTGCCATCCCTGATTGGCTGCCGCAGCGGGAGCGGGGGACTGGCCCCACTGCTGCTGCTGCTGGCCCTGGCTCCAATCGGAGGCGCTGGGCTGAGGCTGGGCCTCGCCCCATCCCTGAGCCGTCGGCTGCTGCGACTGGCCCCACTCTTGGGTGGCGTTGGCTTGCTGTTGCGGCTGGCCCCATTCCTGTGGGGCGCTCGACTGCGAAGCCTGCTGCTCCCACCCCTGCGGGTCTGGCGTCGTCGGCGGCCAAGGGGCGGGGGCCGGCGGCTGGGCATCCGAGGCGCTGCTCTGGCTCATCCAGCCGTGGTCGCTCCGCTGAGGCTCGCTCTGGCCACTGCTCCACTGATCATTCGACATGCGGCCTATTGTGCCACCCCAAAGGGTTCGTCTGGTTGTCCTCCCCCGCATGGAAGGGCCAAGATGAACCAATGCCCCACGATGCCCCGGCGCGCGAGAGTTCCCCGTGCACGCTGCACGTTGATCTCGACGCCCTGCGGCACAACGTCACCTACGCCAAATCTCGCGCGGGCGGGCGAGGCATCCTGGTGGCGGTCAAGGCCAATGCCTACGGCCACGGGCTGATCGAGGTGGCGCGCAGCCTCGCCGGTATGGCCGACTGGCTCGGGGTCGCCCTGGTCAGCGAAGCCCAGCAGCTTCGAGCCGCCGGGATCGCCACCCCGATCCTGAAGTTCACCCACACCTTCGCCGAGGAACTCCCGGCCGCAATCGAGGCGGGGCTGAGCCTCACCGTCGCCGACGCCGACGCGATCGGTCTGGCAAGCCTGGCCGCGCAGCGCGCGGGGGCGCAGCTGAGGGTCCACCTGAAACTCGACACCGGGATGCGGCGGCTGGGTGGCGAACCCAGCGACGCCGTCGCCTTGGCTACCCAGATCGCCCACGCCCCGGGGCTTGTGCTCGACGGGCTGATGACGCACTTGGCGATCAGCGACGCTCCGGCCGGGGCGGGCTACACCCGTGACCAGCTCGAGGCCTTCCAGCGCGCGGTGGAGCGGGTAGTCGAGGCGGTGGGGCCGATCCGGCACATCCACGCCGCCAACTCCGGGGGCCTGCTGAACCACGATGTGAGCGCCACCACGATGGTCCGGCCCGGAATCATGATCTACGGAAATCCGCCCGACAGCGCCTACCCCGACCCCGAGCTGCGTCCGGTGCTTCGGTGGACCTCCCGGGTGGGCTTCGTGAAGCCGATCCTGGCGGGGCAGAGCGTTGGCTATGGTCGCACCTGGACCGCCTCGCGCGATACCTGGATTGCGACGGTGAGCGTCGGCTACGGCGACGGCTACTCGCGGCTGCTGTCGAACCGGGGCCGGATGCTGATCGACGGCCGCGCCTATCCGATCGTCGGGCGGGTGTGCATGGACCAGACGATGATCGATCTGGGCCCGGAGAGGCCTGCGGTGCGGGTCGGGGACGAGGTGGTGCTCGTGGGGGACAGCGGGCCGGAGCGGATCAGCGTCGATGACATCGCCGCGCTCATGGGCACCATCTCCTACGAGGTGACCTGCCTGATCTCCCAGCGGGTGCCCCGGGTCTATTCCGACCGTTGAGCCTGGCCGGTCTCGGCCCACGCCGACAGCCGGGGACGCCGGCTCGGTAGCGCCTCCACAGCGTGCCGCGATATCGCGTGGGTGGACCAGCTATCGACCGCGGCGCCGACCCCCGCACCAAGCACCGGCACCCGTTTGGCCGCCCACACCCCGAGGCGTTTCCCGCCGAGCTCGTTGAGGGCCCGGTCGAGCAATGCGCGCCCCACCTGGCGGTCGAGTTCGGCGTCGAAGACGGGGGCAGTGGCCACTGCCCCCGGCGAACTCGGCAGGACGCCGCGGCGGATGAGCTGCTTGGTGGCGAGCGGGCCCAGCATGCACATTCCTATGGCAGTGCGTACCCGGGGATCGGAAAGTTCGTAGCCGCGCAGGTGCGCGACCCCGGCCACCATGCGGGCCTGCACGAACGTCGCCGCCGCGACGTTGACCGGGATTGTCACGATGGAGGTGAGCAGGCCACCCCAGTTGGTGGCGAAGCCCTGCCCGCCCGCCAACGCTATGTGTTGATTGACCAGCCAGCTGATGGCGGTCTCGGGATTGCCGCGGCGCTCCAGGTGAGCGTTGGCCGCCGCCTTGGCCCCGGGTAAGGCCCCGCGGCCGGTGATGGCGAGGTCCAGGATCTGGTGAAAGGCGTCGGCTGTGACAGATTCGGCGGCCGCCACCGCCTCATTGGTCTTGGTCATTGCACCTCCTGCGATTCAAGCCTGACACATCGCGGGCCACCGACGCGATGGGGGATTCCCCTGATCTGGGCGCAACCCTGACACACTGGGCGAGTGCTGGACACGCTATTCGGGCCCCCCGATCAGTGGCCGCGTCAGGACCTCATCGGGTTTTCCGACGAGTTCGACCCGGGCACCGCGCTGATGGCCTACCGCTGCGGTGTGTTTCCCATGCCCTTGAACAGCGACCAGTTCGCCGATCAAATGGGCTGGTGGTCACCGATGCGCCGGGCCCACCTGCCGTTGGAGCGGCTGCGCGTGACGCGCTCGCTTCGCCAATCGGCGCGCAAGTACACCACAACTGTCGATCGGGCCTTCCTAGAGGTGATCGACGCCTGTGCCGACCCCTCCCGCCCCGACGGTTGGATCGATGCGAGGGTGCGGTCGGCCTTCGGGGTGCTGCATCAGGTGGGCTATGTGCACAGCGTCGAGACCTGGGACGCACAAGGGCGTCTTGTCGGGGGGCTGTACGGGGTGCACCAAAACGGCATGTTCGCCGGGGAATCGATGTTCCACGACCCGACGCACGGCCGGGACGCGTCGAAGGTGGCGCTGCTGCGCCTGGCAATCGAGTTGGCCCGGGCGCGGGTGCGGCTGCTGGACGTGCAGTGGCTGACTCCTCACCTGACCTCGCTCGGTGCGGTGGCGATCCCACGGCCGGAATACCTCAGCTTGCTCGGCCAAGCGCTTGATGAACCGCATCACAACGCGTGGCGGCGCGGCGGGGCCCCCGCGCTGCCCGGCGAGGACCTGCTGCGGGCCCTGGCGCAGTAGCTGGGGCCGGGAGAGGATGGGATCGTGCCAGAGCTACCTGAGGTGCACGCGATTACGCGGATACTGGACCGGCGGCTGACCGGCAACACTATCGCCGCTGGCCACCTCGTCTGGTTCAGCGTGCTGAAGACCTACGACCCGCCGCTGGAGGCGCTCGCCGGGCTGGAGATCACCGGGGTGAGGCGCTATGGCAAATTCGTCGATATCGACGCTCAGGGCATCCACCTGGTTTTCCATCTCGCCCGGGCCGGCTGGGTGACCTGGTACGACAAGGTGCCGGCGGCGGTGCCGCGGCCGGGAAAATCGGGCCTCGCGCTGCGGATCGCACTCGAGGACGGCAGCGGCTTCAGCCTCACCGAGGCCGGCACCCAACGCCACCTGGCGGTCTACGTGGTCAACGATCCGGCAGATGTGGCGGGAATCGCCGCGCTCGGGCCGGATCCCCTCGCCGAAGGTTTCACCGCCGCGGACCTCCACCGCATCCTGAGCGACGCCGGGCGCTCGCAGGTCAAGGGGCTGTTGCGGGATCAGAAGGTGCTGGCGGGCATCGGCAACGCCTACTCCGATGAGATCCTGCACGCCGCCGGCCTGAGCCCGTTCACCCCAGCCAATTCCCTCGGCGAGTCGGGAGCCACGGGCCTACTCGGGCACATCCGCCAGGTGCTCTCGGCCGCGATCCAGGCCACGGACAACCGAGAGTTGTCTCAGCTCAAGGATTCGAAGCGGGCGTCGATGCAGGTGCATGGCCGCGCGGGCCGGCCCTGCCCCGTGTGTGGCACAGTCATCGCGGAGGTGTCGTTCGCCGACTCCTCGCTGCAGTACTGCCCCGGCTGCCAAACCGGCGGCAAGGTGCTGGCGGACCGCCGGATGTCCAAACTGCTCAAATAGCCCAGCGGCCGGGGCGCCACGAGGCATTCACTGGTGCGGTGGGTTGTGGGGTGCTGCGGGCATGGGGCGGTGTCGGGTTCGTGGCGATGCAATAGCCTGCTACCGTGCTCGGTTACTTCGGCCCCGCGGGGACCTTTTCACATCAGGCGTTGCTGACCATCTGCTCCGACGACGAGGCGGTGCCCTTCGCCAGCGTCGGGGAGGCCCTCGACGCGGTCCGCGGAGGCGACGTGGCAGGTGCCGTGGTGCCCATCGAGAACTCGGTCGAGGGCGGCGTATCCGCGACGCTGGACAAGCTGATCGAGGGCGAGCAGCTGGTGATCGTCAGCGAGATAGTCATCCCGGTCCAGTTCGGGCTCTACGTGCGTCCCGGAACCACGCTCGAGGATGTGCGTCACGTGCTCACCCACGGCCACGCTGCCGCCCAATGCCGCGACTGGCTCGCACTCATGCTTCCCGAGGCCGTGGTCACCGAGGCGGGCTCCACGGCCGGGGCAGCGGCCGAAGTCGCCGACCAGGATTCCAGATTCGACGCCGCAGTCAGTGCCCGTGTCGCCGGCCAGCTCTACGGGCTCGACGAGCTAGCCTTCGAGATCGAGGACAACCCAGGGGCGGTGACCAGATTCATCCTGGCTGAGCCGGCCGGGCGGGTGCCGCGGCGTACCGGCGCCGACAAAACCACGCTGGTGGCCTACATGCGCGAGGACCAGCCGGGGGCGCTGCTGGAGATCCTGGAGCAGTTCGCCGGGCGAGGGGTGAACCTTTCGCGTATCGAATCGCGTCCCACCAAAACCTCGCTCGGCAGCTACTTCTTCGCGATCGACGCCGAGGGGCACCTGCACGACAAGCGAGTAGGTGAGGCGCTGATGGGCCTCCACCGGACCTGCCGTGAGGTGATTTTCCTCGGCTCCTATCCGCGGGCCGATGATATCCACCCCGCGGTCCGGGAAGGTTTCAGCGACCGCGACTTTGAGCAGGCGAGCCGGTGGCTCGCCGGGCTCGACCCCCACTGAACCCCGGGCCGCGCTCGGCCGGTGGTGCGGGTCAGCTGCTCGGGTCCAGCCGGGTGAGGCAGTCACCTTCGGCGACGAACTCGTCTCCGGTTCCTGGATCAACCAGGCGCCCGCCCGCGCCGGGCTGCAACGGCCGGCCCGAGCGCCCCACCCACTTGATGCGTGTGGCGGGCACCCCAGCGACCAGCGCGTAATCGGGCACGTCGCGAGTCACCACGGCGCCGGCGGCCACACACGCCCAGCGCCCCACAGTCACCGGGGCGACGCAGACCGCACGCGCCCCCACGGAACACCCCTCCAGCAGCGTGACGCCGACCGCGGTCCAGTCCTCGGCGGTTTTGAGGCTGCCATCGGGATTGACCGCCCGGGGAAATGTGTCGTTGGTCAACACCGCCGCGGGGCCGACGAATACGCCGTCGTGCAGCCGGGCCGGTTCGTAGATCAGCGCGTAGTTCTGGATCTTGCAGTTGTCGCCGACGCCTACATCGGGGCCGATGTAGGCGCCGCGGCCGACGATGACGTTGCGCCCGATGCGGGCGCCGTGGCGCAGCTGGGCAAGATGCCATACCAGCGAACCGTCGCCGACCACCACGTCGTCGTCGAGGTCGGCGGTGTCAGCGATGCGAGCTGTCATAGGACACTCCATTCCTCGCGCGTCAGTGTAGCCCCGGCGCCGCGGCGGCCGAGGCCCGAACCGCGGCATCGGCTACTGTGGCAGGTGGAGCCGGATCGCCGAGGGCAGGATCTCCCAGGACAGTTCGGTGGTCTCGCCGATGACGTCGCCGTCGATCTCGAACAGCTGTGGCGTGTCGAATTGCATCCTCACCCGGGTGCCTTGCAGGTACTCCAGGCTCCGGGGCGGGGTGCTGCGGGTCAGCACCGATGACGCGATCTGGCCCAGCTCGGCGGCAGATGTGGGAGAGGCGATCAAGACGTCGAGGATCCCGTCGGCCGCGCGGGCACCCGGGACTATTTCGAGCCCGCCCTGTAGCGATCCGACGTTAGCCACCAGCGCCAGCGAGGCATCGCGGTGCAGCGGCTCGTCGTCGTCCATCCAGATAGTGGTGGCCACCGGCCGGATCTTGACGTGGTTGAGGGCTGCCACGACGTAGGCGACATAGCCGATTTGTCGCTTGAGTCCCTCGTCGGTGTCGTTGATGACGGCGGCGTCTGCCCCGGAACCCCCCATGACCACCGCGTATTCGTCGGGGCGTCCGGGACAGCTCGCCCGGATCACGTCGAGCGGGGCCGGCTGCGTCGTGAACGCCAGCCGCAGCGCGCGCTCGGTATCCAGCGGGATGGACAGATTGCTGGCCAGCAGGTTCCCGGTCCCCGACGGGATAACCGTGATCGGGACGCCGCTATTGGCGAGTTCCCCGCAGACCACGCGCACGGTTCCGTCGCCGCCGGCCACTATCACCAGATCCACGCCGGATTCGATCGCGGTGCGTGCCATCGAGTGCCCGGGGTCGTTGCGGGCGGTGGGCAGCCACAGGGGTGGTTCCCAGCCCTCTTCGTGGAATCGCCGGTCCAGCAGAGCCGTGAAGACTGTCAGGTCCAGCACCTTGGCGGGGTTGTAGACCACTGCGGCGCGCTTGCCGATCTTCTCCGGGGTGTAGGGGATTGATACGTGGACGTCGGTGATCAGCGCCGCCAGCGATGCTGCTGCCCCGCCAACCAGGATGCCGGCGATGACGTCGGTGACCTGGTGGGCGCCCATGACGAGCCGGTCGAGGCTCACCAGGATGACGAAGGCGATCCCCGCGAGCCGCCACCAGAGCACTTGCACCTGGGTGAGCCGCACATTGCTCACCATGATCACCACCACGACGGCGGCGGTCATCGCCGCCACGACATGCGAGGAGGGGTAGGCGAAGCCCGTCTGCGTCAGCAGGAAACGCCACGGCGATTCCGGCCGGGGACGGGCGATGACCACCTTCAATACAGCGGCGGTACCGAAGCCGAGGGCGATGCTCAGCACGATCATGCCCGCGATCCGGCCCAGGTGGCGCCTGGCCGCCCACGAGGCTGTGATGAGCAGCGCTATATAGACCACCACGGGGCTCGTGGTGAAGGCGATAGCGGAGCCGATCTGGCCCGGCCAGCGTTCAATGCTGGGAACCGGCACCCGCCACAGTGCGTCCACCCAGCCGAACTGGGGCAGCAGCGCTGTCAGCAGGCAAAACGCGGCGATGAACCCGGTGGCGGCAATGGCCGAGCTGCGCGACCGGCGCCAATAACCCATGGCTCCAGTCTAGGACAGCACCTCTCGCAGCTTGGAAGGCACATCACTGGTTGGCCGGAACCCGGTGGCCAGGAGCTTGCCCAGGGACAGGGTGCTGTGGCGCGGGCGCGGGGCCATAGCCTTGCCAGCGGCAAACTCGGCAGTCGTGCTCCGGGTCACCTGGCCGGTGCTACCGACGATCGAATACACCTCGCGGGCGATGTCGTACCAGGTCATCGGATCACCGTCGGAGGATACGTTGTAGGTGCCGCAGGCAGCACCGGTGGCGATCAGGTGCGCCGTGGCGGCGGCGATGTCGTCGGTGAAGCTGAGGCGGCCGATCTGGTCATCGACCACGGCCGGGCTCACTCCTCGGGCGGCCAGGCCCGCCATAGTGCCAACGAAGTTGTGCCCGTCGCCCACCACCCAGCTGGTGCGCAGCACCAGGTGCCGTCGGCAGCGGTGGGCCGCAGCATCGCCGGCGGCCTTCGAGGCCCCGTAGAAGCTCAGCGGGCGTGGCGGTTCCAGCTCATCGTGGAGTGGCTGGGTGCCGTCGAAGACGTAATCGCTGGAGTAGTGCACGAGTGTGGCCCGGTGGGCGTCGGCGATGGCGGCCAGGTGGGCGGGACCCTCGGCGTTTGCCGCCCAGCAGACGGCGCGGTTCTCGGTGGCCTCGGCCGCATCGACGTGGGTCCACCCGGCGGCATTGATGATCGTCTCGACGCCCGAGAAATCGAAGGACTCGAGGGACTCGGCCGAGGCGATGTCCAGCTCGGCGCGGGTCAGGGCCTGTGCTGAGGGGAAGCTGCGCTGCAGCGCCCGGGCCACTTGACCGCCGGCGCCGAGGATGATCACGCGGCCGGGAGGCACTGGTGTGACCTCGGCCAGCGCCGGGTGCCGCAGGTCCGCCGCGGAGACGGTGGCCTGCTCGAGCGGGATCGGCCACGGAATGGCGAGCCGGGGATCGGCGAGGTTGCAGTAGGTGTAGCGGTCCGTGGCCGCGGCCGACCAATGGTCGTTGACCAGATAGGAGTAGCTGGTGCCGGGCTCAAGCGCCTGATAGGCGTTGCCGACGCCTGCGGGAACGAAGACAGCCGTATCCGGGCCGATGTCGGCCCACACGGCGGTCCCGTATCCGGGCCCTTGGCGGAGGTCCACCCAGGCCCCGAAGACGCGGCCCGTGGCGGTGGAGACGAGCTTGTCCCAGGGCTCGGCGTGGATGCCGCGGGTGACGCCGGCCTCGGCGTTGTAGCTCATGTTGTTTTGTACCGGGTGAAAGTCCGGAAGCCCGGCGGCGACCATTTTGCGCCGCTGCCAGTTCTCCTTGAACCAGCCACGCTGATCGCCGTGCACGGCAAGGCGCACTATCAGCAGGCCGGGGATTGCGGTGGTCGCTACGCCGATGTCTGCCACCCAAGGAGTGTATCGGCGGCCCGCCGAACCGGGGCTGCCACTTCGGCCACTAGGCTGACTGCATGATCGACCCCAAGGTGCTCCGTCACGACCCCGACCTGCTTCGTCGTTCTCAGCGCGCCAGGGGGGAGTCGGTGGAGCTGATCGATTCACTGCTGGAGGCCGACGAGGCGCGCCGTGCCGGCATCGTGGAGTACGAGTCGCTGCGCGCCGAGCAGAAGGGCCTTGGCAAGTCCATCGCCTCGGCCACCGGCCAGGACAAGGCCGGGCTGCTGGCCCGGACCAAGCAGCTGGCCGGGCAGGTCAAGGCAGCCCAGTCCCGCTCGGAGGCGGCCGGTATTCTGTTCGACGAGCTCATTAGGCAGGTCGGCAACGTAGTCATCGACGGTGTCCCCAGCGGCGGTGAGGACGAGGGAGCCATCCTGGAGACCATCGGCACGCCCCGCGACTTCGCCGCCGAGGGCTTCACGCCCAAGGACCACCTTGAGCTCGGCGAGGCGCTGGGCGCCATCGACATGGAACGCGGGGCCAAGATCTCAGGTTCCAGGTTCTATGTGTTGACCGGCCTCGGGGCCCAGCTGGAGATGGCGCTGCTGAACCTGGCCATGGCCAAAGCCACCGCCTGGGGCTTCACCCCGATGATCCCGCCGGCGTTGGTCAAGCCCTCCGCGATGGAGGGCACCGGCTTCCTCGGGCAGGCCGCCCAGGACGTCTACCACCTGCCCGCGGACGACCTCTACCTCGTGGGAACCTCCGAGGTGGCGCTGGCGGCCTATCACGCCGACGAGATCCTGACCGATCTGCCGCGGCAGTACGTGGCGTTCAGCCCCTGCTATCGGCGGGAGGCCGGCTCCTACGGCAAGGACACCCGCGGCATCTTCCGGGTCCACTGGTTCGACAAGGTGGAAATGTTCGTGCACTGCCGTCCCGAGGATGCCCAGGACTGGCATCAGCGGCTGCTTACTTTTGAGAAGGATTTCATCGAATCGTTGGAGATTCCCTACCAGGTGATCGATGTCGCTTCGGGCGATCTGGGTCTGTCGGCCGCTCGCAAGTATGACTGTTACGCCTGGCTGCCCACGCAGCAGCGCTATCGCGAGATCACCTCCACCTCGAACTGCACCCAGTTCCAGGCCAGGCGGCTGGGTATCCGCTACCGCGGTGAGGCCGGTGTTGAGCCGGTGGCTACCCTCAATGGAACCCTGTGCGCCATGACCAGGATGATCATCATGCTGCTGGAGAACCATCAGCAGGCCGACGGCTCGATCCACATCCCCGAGGCCCTGCGGCCCTTCCTTGGTGGACGGGAGACGCTGGCGAGGTAACCCAACGCCTGCCCACAGTTCACGGCGCGTTCACCGCAGGGTGGCAGGCTTGTCGTCCATCAGCAGAAATGAGGAGTACATGAGCTTCGAGCCGGGCCTGGTGGCGCTCGATATTGACGGCACGCTCTGCGACAATTTCGGACGCCTTCCCAGCGATGTGCGCGCCGCGGTGCGTCGGGTCAGGGATGCTGGGGTGCCGGTAGTGTTATCCACCGGGCGGACCTGGATGGCGACCAGGCCGGTATTCGAGGAGCTCGGTCTCCCGCCGGGCTGGGCCGTCACCTCCAACGGGGCGATGGTGGTGACCTTTCCGCCGCTGACCATCGTCTATGAGGACCAGTTCGACCCGGCCGACACGATCCAACGCGTCGTCGGCACTGCCCCCGAGGCGATCATCGCGGTGCAGGAGGGCCTGAAGCTGCGCGCCAACCGGCCATTTCCCGACGGGGAGCTATCGGAGGCCCCGGATATCGAACCTATCGAGGAACTCGCCTCTCGGCCCGTCTCCCGGATCATCATCCGGGACCCCAACGCCTCCGAGGTGTCGTTCCAGCAGATGACCGAACAGCTGGGCCTGCACGAGGTCAGCTACTCCATCGGCTGGTCGGCGTGGCTGGACATCGCTCCCAAGGGAATCGATAAGGCTGCCGGGCTGCAGCGAGTGGTCGATAGCCTAGGGCTCTCGGCAGCCGACGTGCTAGCCATCGGCGACGGGCGCAATGACATCGAGATGCTCACCTGGGCCGGCCGCGGCGTGGCGATGGGTAATTCCGCGGCCGAGGTGAAGGCCAGCGCCGACGACGTAACCGAGGCGTTCCTCCAGGGCGGTGTGGCGAACGAGCTGGCGCGCTGGTTCTAGGCCACGCGCCGCGACGAACCCTGCTTGACCTCGCGGGCCACAGCCAGCACCTTGTCGGCGCTCGGGGGTTTGCGCTTGGTGGTCACCGGAACCCCCTCGGTGGCGACGCGACGCAGGTGCCGCTTGACGGTGGAAACCGAGCAACCGACCCGTGCCGCGATGGAGGTGAGGGGCTCATCCGGGTTCGCCGCACGCAGCCGATGGATCTCCTCGCTATCGAACTGACGGCCGGAACTGACCCCAACGTAGCTGTCGAGGTCGTCCTCGTTGACGTTGATGCCGAGCCTGGAGCGGATTTCAGTGCGCTGGCGCCGGGTGGTGCCAGCGACGAACCCGCTGACGTCGAACTTGGTGATCGCGTCGGTGAGGCAGCGTTCCATGAAGGGGCACTCGGAGCACAGAGTGGCCGCCTGGGCCTGTAGCATCGCCTGCTCACGGCGATGATCCCTGGAATTCGCGGTCTGTCGCCCCTCCAGCAGGGGGTGCAAGAACACATTGCTGAATCGCACACAAGGGGTAATGCGGGTGTCTTGGCTAGCCGCGGTCAACAGGGGCTCCTCTCAATGCTATCGACGCTTGGGGTCGACTCATTTAAGGGTGCCGAATATCCGAGGTGGACATGTCGCAGAAGGGTGGGCGACGGTACCCGACTTAGGCCAGTACCTATCGCCTAGACGGCTAGGTGTGCGTACTCATTGACACGGGAGTTGGGTGGGCTCAAATGTCATGTGGCAGGTGAGAATGCTGAGATCCGGGGCCCGAACGAGCCGGGGGTGACTACTAGCCTGGTCCCGTAACAGCTGGGAGGTTTTATGGAGTATCGCAAGCTCGGCAACTCTGGATTCAAGGTCAGTGCCGTGACCTACGGGAACTGGATCACCCACGGATCCCAGATTGCCAACGGTCCGGCAACGGCGTGCGTGCGGGCCGCCCTTGACGCCGGGATCACCACTTTCGACACCGCCGACGTCTACGCCAACACAATGGCCGAGCAGGTACTCGGCGACGCCCTGGCGGGTGAGCGACGCGAGTCACTGGAGATCTTCACCAAGGTGTATTTCCCCACCGGACCCGGCGGCCCCAACGACACCGGCCTGTCCCGCAAGCACATCCGGGACAGCATCAACGCCTCGCTGCGTCGGCTCGGCACCGACTACGTCGATGTCTACCAGGCCCATCGCTTCGACTATGAGACCCCGCTGGAAGAAACCATGCAGGCCTTCGCCGATGTGGTCCGGCCGGGAAAGGCGCTCTACATCGGAGTGAGCGAATGGACCGCCGAGCAGTTGCGCGCGGGCCACGCGCTGGCCCAGGACCTCGGGATTCAACTGATTAGCAACCAGCCGCAGTACTCGATGCTGTGGCGGGTGATCGAGGACCAGGTGGTGCCCGCCGCGAACGAACTCGGCATCTCCCAGGTAGTGTTCTCGCCGATGGCGCAGGGGGTGCTGACAGGTAAGTACCTGCCGGGGCAGGCGCCGCCGGCCGATAGCCGCGCCACCGACGAGAAGAGCGGCGCGAACTTCATCAAGAAGCTGCTGCGCGATGACATCTTGGAGCGGGTACAGCGGCTGCGTCCGATCGCCGACGACCTCGGCATCACCATGGCACAGCTGGCGGTGGCCTGGGTGCTGCACAACGATAACGTTGCCTCGGCCATCATCGGCGCCTCGCGTCCCGAGCAGATAGCACCGGCCGCCGAGGCCAGCGCTATCACCCTGGACCAGGACATACTGTCCCGCATCGACGACGCCCTCGGCGATATCGTCGAACGCGATCCCGCCAAGACCACGAGCCCCGCTACGCGCCTGGCCTGACCCGTCCGACCCCGTGGGTGGTGGCCACCAGGCCAGCGCCACCTGCGGGGCCCAGGCCCGTGCCCGCGGGGGCTCAGGGCATGTGGATGTCGTTGTTGTACTGGTCCAGGACGTCCTCGAGGGGGCCATCAGCGGCCAGCGAACCGGAGCGGATGTAGAGCCCGCGGGTGCAGAAACGCCGCAGATCCGATTCGCTGTGGCTGACGAAGAACAGAGTGCGGTTGGCCGCCAGCAACTCTTCCATCCGCAGATAGCACTTCTCCCGGAACGCCTTATCGCCCACGGCCAGGACCTCGTCGACCAGGATGATGGGCTCATCGAGAGTGGTGATGACCGCGAATCCGAGGCGTACCTTCATCCCGGAGGAGAAGTGCCTAAAGGGCGTGTCGAGACCCGCCCGCACCTGGGGACCCGCGAAATCGACTATCTCGTCGAAGCGGTCGTCGATCTCGGCCCGGGTCAGCCCGCGCAGCCCACCGGTGAGGTACACGTTCTCCCGGGCGCTCAGCTCGCCGATGAAACCGCCGGTGAGCTCGATCATGGGGGCCACCCCGCCGCGCACAGTGACCCGCCCCTCATCGGGGAGCAGGACGCCGGCGATCAGCTTGAGGATCGTCGACTTGCCCTCACCGTTGCCGCCGATCAGCCCGACGGCCTCGCCGCGGGTGATGTCGAAATCGACGTGCCGCAACGGCCAAAATGTCTCGGTGGGGGAGCTGGAGCGACGATTGAACACCATCTCCCGCAGCGACATGCGTTTCTTGAATGCGCGCAGGAACTCGATGCCCACGTCACGCGCGGAGATCACAACGTCAGCGGCCATCTCACAGCTCCTTCAGGACCGGGCGTTCCATGCGCTGGAACAAGATCGCGCCACCCAACACGACCAGCATCGTGACCAGCACGCTGATCCCCACCACCGGCCACCGCGGTGATGCATCGAAGAATCCGGCGCGGTAGAGCTCAAGGATCCCGGTGAGGGGGTTGACCTGGAACACCCACCGAAGCGCTTCGGGGGTCCGGTCCAGCAGCTCAAGGTTGAAGATGATGGGCGTCATGTAGAACCACACCCGCAAGATGATCCGGACCGTCGGCTGGATGTCGTAGAGCAGCACAGTCAGGGGGGCGACGATCAGCCCGATCCCCACCAGCAGCACGAACTGCAGCGCAATTGCCAGCGGCCAGTAGAGCAGTTCCCAGTCGATGCTGACCTCTCCCACGAGCAGGTAACCGGCGGTGAACAAGACCAGAACCGGCAGGGAGTAGATGAACTCGATGCCCTTGGAGGCGACCACCCGGATCACCCAGATCTGCCGCGGCAGCTTCGTGGAACGGATGAGTTGTCGTTCGGCGATCAGCGCGCGCATCGATTCCGAGACGCTGGCGTTGAACCACTGCCAGGGAAGCAGCCCGGACAGCAGGAACAGGAAGTACGGGTGGTACCCGGCATCGGCCCGCTGGAAGATGACCACGAAGATCATGAAGTAGATCAGGGCGTTGGCCAGCGGATCGATGACTGTCCAGAGGTAGCCGAGGACGCTTTGGGCGTAACGCACCCTCAGGTCGCGACGCACGAGCAGCGTCAGCACGTTGCGCTCATCCCACAGGCGCTTCAGCGTTCTCAAGCGCTTCTCCTTCGTTGTGCGGGCCTCATCAGGATCCAACCTTGCCACGAAGTACCTGAGACCACGTAGCGGGGGGCATGGCTGGCCCAAGGTAGTGATCGAGCAGGGACCGCTGCCGGCGGCCGAGCCGCTGGTCAAGCGAGCGTAACTCCGGCAGCTCCAGGCGCATTGCCGGGATGCTGTGGATGCTGGCGAGGTTGAGCATGGCGGTGGAGGATGTGCCGATCACCAGGCCGGCATTGACGCACTCGGCATTGGCCTCGGCCAGGTCGTCGCCGGCAAGTGCGAGCTCGGCGTATCTCCTCGACGGCTCGGCGGGATGCGGGTGTACCCGCAGCTGCCATCCCGCCTGCGCGGCCGAGGTGGCCAGCCGGTCGATGTGACCCAGATACCTGGCCTCGTCGACCACGCCCAGCTCGGGCCACGGCTGCGAAAGCAGCACGGCTGTGGTGGTAGGCAGCTGCCTGGCCTGATGCCTTCGGAACTCCGCGGCAATGTGGGCATTGAGCTGCCATCTGCCGTGACGGTGCCGGTGCAGCAGGAACCGGCTCGAGGCCAGCGCAGCCGTGGCCGCCGCTCCCACGGCTGCCCGTGCCGTGGCCACCGGCCCCGGTGTTGCCTCGCGCACGTAGGCGGCGCGTCTGGTCAGCCACGTGCCGTAGGTGCTGAGCCCCTCGTCGGTCATGGCGACCCGCAGCCTTCGCCCGGGGTTGGCCCGGTGCAGCCTCAGCCAGGGTCGTGGCCCGACCCCGCCGACGCCGAGCAGGTGCGCCGTCTCACCGGGGCCGATCTCATCGCCTGCAGTGTCGATGGTGGTGACCCGCAGCCGGGGGCTGGCAGGCAGGTAGCCGGCGGCCTGCTCAAGGGTGGGAGGCGAGGAACTCAGAAACGATCTGGGTGGCATGAGAACCAGGCTCACCTGCCCCGACGTGGCTGCCAATTCTCGACGTAGCCAGGCCGCACCGTAGATCAGGTGTGTGCGGTTGGATACCCCCGACCAGAACACCCTGACGTTGCCGCCGTTCACCACAGTGGCGGCCTACCCAGCAGCGTCATCCGCCAGATCGTGCGCCACCGCAGCGGATGCCTACCGCCTGGGACTGGGCCCCGCAGGCCCTCAAGGAGCCCGGAGAACCACACCCGCAGGCTGCCCGGATGACGCACCCGCAGCACAGTCGCGGCGATCCACACCAGCAGATAGCTGGCCGCGAAACCGATGGGTAGGTTCCGCCGGGCCACCCACGCCCGGTTCCTGGCGTTGGTGCGGTAGAACACGGCGTGCCGCGACGGTGGGTGGGCCGGATGGTGCACTGTGATGGCGGGCTCGTAGCGGATCCGCCACCCGGCATCGAGCAGGCGCATCGCCAGGTCGATGCCCTCGTGGCCGAAGAAGAACTCGCCCGGCCAGCCACCGACCTCCTCGAAGGCCTCACGGCGGATGATCGCCATGGCCTCCCAGAACACGACTGTGTCCCCGGCACCGTTGGCGTCGCTGGTGCGAAGCCGCGGCACCCAGCGCCGCGGGGAGGGCCTACCCGTCGGGTCAACCCCGCGTGGCTGCACCACTGCAATGCCGGGGCCCATGGCGTCCACCAGATGGGCGAGGGTCTCGGGGGTGGGCAGTTCCCCGTCATCGTCGTAGAAGAAGATCAGATCGCCACGGGCGTGCCTAGCCCCGATGTTGCGGCCCTCGGGAACCCCCACGTTGTCCGGGGGACTCACTGTGCGCACCCAGTCCGGCACATCCGTGGGGGTCCAGCCGTTTCCGACCAAGACGACATCCTGTTCGACGCCGACCTGCTGGTGCAGCGTCTCCAACGCCCGGGCCAACTCGTGAGGGCGATTGCCCATGCTCAGCACAACAACAGCGACGGTGGGGCGGTGCATGCCGACACAATAGTGCGTCTGCCCGTGCTGGCCGTGATGGACCACCACACCCGGCGGTAGCGGGGCCGGCAGCCCCGCCTGGGCAAGTGTGACGATGGGGGTCCGGGTCAGCTTCGCCACGACCTCCGCCTGGGTCCAGGCCCGCCAAAACCCGTCGGCGGGGCCGGTGAAGCGCTTCAGCAGCGCATCGGGCAGTGGGTCGCTGATCAACTCGGCATCCAGCGCCCATCGTCCTGGCGCATCCGGGCGCCAGCACCAGCGAACGCCGTCGGAGGTATACGAGTGCAGCTGCTGGCAGCCCTCCGGGCATGCGCCGCCGGCGGCCCGGGTGGATTCCAGCTGACCGCCGGGGACGATCAGATGGATCCGCCGCCGTCCAAGACGATCGCCTGGCCGTTGATGTTTGTGTCGGCGAACAGGAGGGTCTCCAGCACCGGCGTCACCTCGTCCGGCTCCACCAGGTGCCCGCTCGGGGTGCGCCGGGTGATGGTGTCCAGCTGGTTCGGGCCCAGCACCGAACTCATCTCGGAGGCGAAGAAGCCCGGCGCGATGCTGTTGGCCAGGATGCGGCCGTGCATCTCGCGCGCGATGGCCCGCATGGCCGAGTCGAGCCCGCCCTTGGTGGCCGAGTAGCTGACCAGGCCGGCGTAGCCGCGCTGGGCGCAGATCGATGTGATCATGACGATGCGGCCCCGCCCGGCCCCGGCGAGGATGCGCCGCAGCACGCCCCGGGTCAACAGCAGCGGCGCGGTCAGGTTCGTCTCGATGATGCTGGCGATGCGCTCGGGGGAGGTGTGCACATGGAGGCTGTCCTGCCCGATGGCCGCGTTGTTGACCAGCGCGTCGATGGGGCCGAGCTTGGCCTCGGCCGCTTTGAGGAACCGGGTGACCGCTTGGGCGTCGGTGGCGTCCACCGACTCGACGAACATGTCATCGGCGCGTTCGTCGGCGAGTGCTTCGAGCTCCGGGGTGATGGTTCGGGCGAAGGTGGCCACCTTGGCGCCTCGGTCCAGCACCGAGCGCACCATCGCCAGCCCCAGGCCCCTGGACCCGCCAGAGATGACAACGACGGAGGCGGGGGGAATCGGCTGTTCAGACATCGCTCTTGAGGCTCTCTTTCATAGGGATCTGGTCCAGGAAACGGATCCGCCGGGGCACTGCATATTCGGCCAGCCGCGCGGCGCAGTATCGGGTGAGGTCGTCCTCGGTCACGGCGGGATCGCTGAGCACCACATCCGCCTGCACCAGGGACCCGACCACGGGCGCCTTGCGGCCCTTGACCGCGCACCAGGCGACGCCTGGATGGCTCATCACCACCTCGCGCACCTGCCCGGCCGACACCTTGGAACCGCCGACGTTGATCTCGTCGGAGGCCAGGCGCCCGGTGATGAGCACGCGTCCGTCGCGGCGGGCGACCCGGTCACCGGTGCGCAGCTCGGCGGCCACCCCCTCGCCGCGGTGGGGGCTGGTGATGACCAGCTCGTCGTCGCGGACGCTGAGCCGTGGCCGGCTGGGATCGTCCCGGTCGAGCCAGGCCTCGGGGAAGCCCGCCTTGCCGTCGTGGACGGCGATGGCGGCGCCCACCTCGGACGAGGCGTAGATCCACGAGACCCTGGCCTCGGGGAAGGCGCTGGTCAGCATGTCGATCACTGCCTGATCGACCGGTTCACCGCCGAGGGTGATCTGCTGGAAACCGATCTGCGAGAGAGTCTCACCGCTGCGCATGAGGGCCTGCCGCCAGAACGTCGGCGTGCCTGAGGCGGCATCGACGCCGTACTCAAGGGCGGCCTGCGCCCATTCGGTGGTGCTGGCCGGGTCCACACACACCATTCCCTGATCGGGCTGGGTCAAGGCCAGCGTGGTCACCTGCCACCAGGCGTAGGCGCCGGGGGTGTAGGGATTGAGCCAGGTGCGCGGCGGCTGGGAGCCTCGCACAGTGGTGAGGGTGTCCAGGGTGTGAGCGACCCGCTTGGGACGTCCGGTGCTGCCGGAGGTCAACAGCCACACCCGTCCCGGGGTGGGGGCGTGCCGCGTCGAGGCGGAGCCGATCCGAACGTCGTCACCGTTGACCTCGGCGAGGGTCAAGCCCAGCTCGTCCAGGTCGTGCACCAGGCCCGGTTCCTTGCGGCCCGCGGTGGCCAGCAGCGTCTCGTTGGTCCGTGGGGCCACGTGATGGCGGACCACCCGCAGGGCATCCAACGCGCCCCCGACGAAGGCCGCTGCTGCCGCTGGCAGCTCAATCTCGGGCAGATCGTCCCAGGAACCGACGAAATCGCCGGCCACGAGCGGACGGATCATGCGTCCTGCAGCTGCTCGATGAGGTCGAGGACGTCGCCGATGGTCTCGATGGACCGAAGCCCGGGGGCGTCGAAGTTGAGTTCCTCATCGATTTCGTCCTCGACTTTAAGCGCCAGCTCGGAGAAGTCAAGGGAACGAAAGCCGATCTCTTCGAGCGCGGCGTCGTCGTTGGGGGGCAGCTCGCGGTCATGCTTGCGCATGACGTCCGCCATCATCTCGCGGACCTGGTCTCGACCTAGTTGTGCCATGTGTCCTGCCTGGTTGGTGCGTGAAGGTTCGTTGTTATAGTAGCGGCACTGTGTCGGCGGACTCTGAACCGTTGCCAGCAGAAGGGCAGGGAAGATGTTGAGGCCAGCCACTGAGGCAGATGTTGAGTTGCTTCGCATCTGGCGCAACCATCCGGAAGTGCGGCGCGTATCGCTGACTCAACACGAGATCAGTGCCGAGGAGCACATCGCGTGGTGGCGGAACGTCTCGAAGGATCCCTCGCGCCGGGTGCTGGTCTACGAGCGCGATGGCGTCGGGTCCGGGCAGGTCACCTTCTTCGATATCGACGGTTCGTGCGCCTGGTGGGGCTACTACCTGGACAATGCGGGCCTGGAGGCCCGTGGGGCACTGTTCCCCGCCTGGATCTCAATCCAGCGGGAGGCAGTGAAGTATGCCCGCCACGAACTCGGGCTGAGCGAACTCCACGGCGAGACGCTGGTGATGAACGAGGCCGCCGTCGACTTCAACCAACGGCTCGGCTTCGCCGAAGTTGAGCGATACGTCCGAAAGATTGGTGAGGCGGAGGTTGTCGTGATCCACTCCCGCCGCACCTGGGAAGAGACCACCGGTGAGTAACTCCATTCAAATTTCCCAGACGCCCGTGGGGCCAGAAGCCGACCCATTCATCATCGCCGAGATGAGCGGGAACCATAACGGGGACCTGCAGCGTGCTCTTGACATCGTCACCGCGGCCGCGGAGGCCGGGGCCCACGCGATCAAGCTGCAGACCTACACAGCGGACACGATCACCATCGACGCCGATACCCCGGCCTTCCGGATCTCCCAGGGCCACGAGCTGTGGGACGGCCGCCGGCTCTACGACCTCTACCAGGAGGCGCACACCCCGTGGGATTGGCACGAAGCCATCTTCTCCCACGCCCGCGATCTGGGGATTCTCGCGTTCTCCAGCCCGTTCGACCCGACCGCGGTCGACTTCCTGCAGGGGCTGGAGGTCCCGGCGTACAAGGTGGCCAGCTCGGAGATCGTCGATCTGCCGCTGATCCGCAAGATCGCCGAGCAGGGAAAGCCGGTCATCATCTCCACCGGTATGGCGTCGGTGGCCGAGATCGACGCAGCGGTCACCGCGGCACGCTCCACCGGAAACAACCAGCTCGTCGTGCTCAGCTGCACCGCCGACTACCCGGCCGATCCTGCCTCAGCGAATCTGCGCTCCATCCCGGTGCTGGCCTCGGCCTTCGACACTCTGGTGGGGCTGAGCGATCACACGATGGGCATCGGGGTCCCGGTGGCATCAATCGCCTTCGGCGCTGTGCTCGTCGAGAAGCACGTCACGCTGTCTCGCGCCGATGAGGGCGTCGACTCGGCATTCTCGCTGGAGCCCGAGGAACTGGCGGCACTGGTCCGCGAGACTGCTGTGGCGCGGCTGGCCCTGGGTGAAAGCCGGATCGGGGCCAAGGAATCCGAGCGCGAAGGTTTGCGATTCCGGCGCTCGCTCTATGTGACCCGCGACGTCGCGGCGGGCGAGGTCGTCGGCCCCGATAATGTGCGGTCGATCCGCCCCACCGGCGGGCTGCCCCCGGAAGACTTCACGGCCGTCGCCGGACGCGAGTTCCGGGTGGACGCGGTCAAGGGAACCCCGCTGACCTGGGCGCTGCTGTAGTTACCGGCTGAGCAGCGCGGCGGCTGCTGGGCTGCCCGGCGCCGCTACCGCCCGATGATGCCCTTAGCCCGCCGGGCAGCGCCCCGGGCCACCTTTGACGCCTTGCGGCTGCCTCGGCGCGCCAGCGCCACGATGGGTGCCGCCGGGGCGGTGCGTGCCTGATCGAGCAGGGATTCGGTCCACCGCAGCTTGGAGCGCAGGGCATCCACCTCGTCGCGGGTGCGATCTGCCTGCGCTACCAGGCCCTGCCGGTCAAGCGCGTTCAGGGGATCGACCGAGCTGGGGGCCGACCCGATGACCGAGCGCGCCGTCACGCTCGGCAGGGTATGCATCCCGGCCATGATGCCCAGATGGTTGAGGACCCGCACCGGGTCCACAGTGCTGGGCCAGGGCGTGCGCCAGGCCCGGTCCCGGATGATCCTGGCCACCTCGGCCAAGGCCCGCCACCGCTGGTCCGCGCCGTCGACGGGATCGATCGCCACCAGCGGCGTGACTAGCGCGGGCTGGTCGTCGCTGATCAGCAGGTGCGCGAAGCTCGCGCTGTGGCTGAGTTCATCACCTGCCATCGCCTCGGCCCAGCGCCGGACCAGGGCGCGGATCCCGGCCAGGTCCTCGTTGGCTGCCAGATCGGCGAAGACCTGGAGGGCGACGCGCCCCGGGCCCGATGCTGTACTGATCGGGTGCACCACCTCGTCGATGATCGCGAACCCGGGAGCCGATTCGGCGCCCTCCGGCCGCCACACCGCCAGCCATGCCGGAGCCAGATCAGCGAGCCGGCCGGACATCGCAGCAGCACCCACCAGGAAACTCGGGTCGGGGCCGCGCAGCGGCAACACCGCAGCTTGCGTCGCGAAAGCTTCGTGGGTGGCGGTCGGGACCTGAGCCGGGTCGATCAGGGCCGTCGGCTGCGCCGGGGAGGGCCATAGGCACCAGACCTGGCTGGGTGGCTGCTCATGGCAGACCATCCGCTGCCTGACCTGCTCCAGGGTCCGTGGCCGCGAGGCATCCCAGGTGGTCGTCGGCGCCCAATCCGGATCCCGGTCCGTCAGGCGCGGGTTGCGAGCCGCGGTCAGGCGGTGGATCCCGAGATCATTGGTGACCAGCGCCACGAGCCTGCCGCCCTGGGTCACCTTCGAGGTCAGATCATGGAACACGCTACGCCAGTCACGAGGCTCGGACTCGGCCGAGAGCACATCGGCGGCGTCGGCCAGGCACACCACTGTGTCGAACCGCTCCGCAAGCCACCGCAGGTCCCCGCACCAGATAGTTGCCTCGGGGAACTGCTCGCCGAGCTTGGCGGCGTCTGCTGCGCCCCGGACCACGATGCCCAGGCTGGTAGCGGCGGCAGCGATTTCCCGCAGCGCCTCGGGGTCGAGGCTGCCGCACACGAGCACTGAGCCGTTCACCTCACCGGCCAGCACCTGACCCCAGCCGGTTCCCGCGGGCTGCGGCTCCGACCAGTACTGCATACTTCCAGGCAGCAGCGTCACGTTGCTGGGGATGCGGAGGGCTTGAATATCGGTCATTGAGTCCATCCCAGTAGGTGGGCGAGTTCTTCGGGGTCGGCCATTTTGTCGCGGCCAAGTTCGAGGTTGGCGATGTCCCAAGCGTGCGCCGGATTGATATCGGGGCCGAACAACTCGGGCCACCACGCCTGCATCAGGGATTGCCCGTCGAAGCCGTCCACCACACCGACGAAGTCCATCGGGTCGCCGTAAATGGCCGGGGCGCAGCCGAGGCTGATGCCGTAGAACACCGCCGTGGACAGCCGATTGGAGGCGACCCGCTCGTGGCTGCGCAACTCGCGCAACTGGTTGTCGAGAAAATCGATGGTTCCCCCCGCCCACTTGGCGCCGCGGCGGCCGTGACAGATCACCCGGAACCCCGCGTCCTCGTAGGCCTGGCGGATGTGTGGCTGGTCATACTCCACGTAGTACAAGCACATAGTCACCGGGCCCGTCTCGGTGGCCTTGATCTCATCTATGAGCCGGCGATGATCACCGTTGACAGTCTCGAAATCCGCCGTGCCGTGAAAGGGATACCAGATGGTGCCCTCACGCTGGTGCGTCTGGTCCGGCGTCGAAGCATCGAGATAGCACAACGGCGCCCCGATGGTGACGTAGTCGCGCCAGCCGAGCAGCTGCCCCCGCCTGCGGCACTCATCGGACCACACGAACTTCGTGTGGCCGCGCGGCGGGCGATGCGCCGCGCCGAACCCGTGAACGAACGTCCACCCGTGCTGCACCACCCCGTGAATCGGGGGCGGTGAGGCTAGCCCGCAGTAACGGGCAAGCGCGTGAGCATGCCCGTACCAGTGGTTGCTGGAGTCCATGCGGACACTCTAGTGGTGCTCTCACACATCGCCGATCGGATCGTGGGTGAGGGTGATTGGCGGCGTGGCTACAGTAGGCCGCATGACTCCCCTGTTGAGCGCGATCGTGCCCTGCTACAACATCGCCCTCTACCTTCCCGATTGCCTGGATTCGCTACTCAGCCAGACGCTGCAGAACCTCGAAATCATCGTCGTTGACGACGGATCCACCGACGAATCGGGTGAGATTGCCGACGATTTCGCGGCGCGGGATTCTCGGATCACTGTGTTACATGTCCCCAACGGCGGATTGGGCTCGGCTCGCAATATTGGCGCGGCCGCAGCCACCGGCACCTACCTGATGTTCGTGGATGGCGACGACCTGGTCCCGCCGCGCGCCTTCGACCAATTGACCGGCTCGCTGGAACGCACCGGATCCGATATCGCGGCAGGCAACGCGTGGCGATTCTCGCGCACCATGGGCACCCAGCTGTCCTGGACCCATCGCCAGGTCTTCACTCAGGAGCGGCTGCGTACCCACATCAACGAGTTCCCGCTGCTGATCCGGGATCGGATGGTGTGGAACAAAGCCTACCGACGCAGTTTCTGGGTGGAGCAAGGCTTCGAGTTTCCACACATCGTCTACGAGGACTATCCGGTGACCATGGCCGCGCACCTTGCGGCCGGCACCGTGGACGTGCTGGACACTTTTGTCTACATGTGGCGGCAGCGGGAGAGTGGCGATTCGATCACTCAGCAGCTGGAGTCGGTCGCCAATGCGCGCGATCGGGTGACCTCGGCAGAGATGGTCTTGGACATTGTGGATCGCGACGGCACCGAAGAGGTCCGCAACGCGATCAATGCCTACCTCACGGATGTGGATCTGGTGGCGCTGGGCCGCGTCATGACGCACCCCGATCCGCAGGACCGCCAGCAGGCCGACGAGCTGGCGCTGCGGCTGGCTAAGCGGCTCCAGCCGCAGCGCGACGGGGTCACCCGGCTGGCCAGGCTGATGCATCGCACGCTTCGCAGCGGCGCCGTTGATGCCGCCCGGGCGATGGCGATCTGGCGGCAAGGCGGGGATAAGCGTCAACTGGTCCGCGCCCTGGGCAGGGCCGGCGACCCCCGGCTCATCCCGGCGACCCTGGCCGCCATCACGCCGCGCCGCAGCCAGCCCAACCCGCTGCGGCCACGGCGCCTGCGCACCACATTGCTCGAAGCGCGCCCTCTCAATGCGGGGCTGGAACTCGACATCGAGGTGCTGCTGCGTCGCCAGCTGATCGCCCGCGCCGACGTCCGGGCCGAGGTGGAGCTGGCCACCGGCAGCCGCGCGTCCCTGAAATGCCGCGTGAAGCCGACCCGTACTGGCGCCACCGTTACCGCGACGATCCCGGCCGGGGTGATATCGGCCATCGACGGGGGCACCGGGAGGCTGCAGGTCTTCGTGGGCCTGGGGCCGCTGCGGTGGCGCGGGCACATCAGCTTCGATCCGGACCAGGTTCCAGGGCCCATGCCACTGGAGGACGGCCGCTGGCTGCTACTGGGCCGCGATCAACCGCAGAACCAATTCCTCAGGTTGGTGACCCTTGAAGCCCCGGAGATAGCCACCGCCGAACTCACGCCCAGCACCCTGACGCTCAAGGTGGCCTCGGGGGATGGGTACGCGGCGATCCTGCGGCCCTACCCGACTGCCCCGCTGGTGACCGACCTGCACGGCGGGATCGCCAGCTTCGACGTGTCCCAGGTGCCGGGCGGCGACTTAGCCGACAACGCCTTCACCACCAGGGCCAATCGGGATGTCGTCATCGTGCCCTGTGGCTGGGCCGACTCGTTGGAGGCGGCGCAGGAGAAGATCCAAGGCTCGCTGCTCGGATACCACCAGCCGGAGGAAGGCGCCGCGTCCACCGAGACCGGCGGCAACCTGACCCGCGAGGAACAGGCGGAGGCCGACAGCGCATTGGCCGAGCTCGGCGAATCCGACGTGGCCCAGCCGAATCAGTTGATGCCCTGGCGGGCCGTGTACTCCCACGGCTACGGGGAGCCCGTCGACGTGGGATGCCACCGGCTGTGGCTCGCGCCGAATACCTCTGGCGCGCTGGAGATCATCCACCAGCGCATCGACCACATACGTGAGGTCACGTAGGGCAACTCCCGGCCCCACCCGCCCGATTCATGCGCGCCGGGCGGGTGCGCCGTGGTCGGCCTTGGGGGCGCGGCAGCTGAACTAGCTGCGCAGTGCTGAGCGAAGCGCGTCGATGACCCGCGACTGGTCGTCATCGGTGAGATCGGCGAACACTGGAAGCGAAAGTTCCTGCTCGTAGAACGCCTCGGCGTTGGGGCACATGCCGCGGCGGTATCCCGCCTCGGCAAACACAGGATGCCAGTGCACCGGCATGTAATTGACCTGGACCCCGATTCCCGAGGCGCGCATGGCGTCGAAGATTTCGCGACGGCGACCCTCGAGGATCCGGGCCGGGTACAGATGCCAGATCGGATCGACACCCTCACGCACCGTGTGGATCTCTACCCCGTCGATGTCGGCCAATTCCTGCTGGTAGCGATCGAAGATCTCGGTGCGACGCTGCTTGAACTGCGCCAGTCGCTGCAACTGGCTCCAGCCGAGCGCGGCGTGAATATCCGACAAACGGTAATTCAGGCCCCACTCGTGCACCTCCTGGTGCCACGGCCCCTCGTCGGGATGGGCCATCCGGTCCCGGTCCCGCACCAACCCGATGAAGTGGAACTCGTGTGCCCGCTGTCCGCGTTCGGCGTCCAGGGCAGCGACAGCGCCGCCCTCGGCGGTTGTCATGTTCTTGGTCGGGAAGAAGGAGAACGTGGTCAGATCGGCGATCGAGCCGATGGGACGCCCCTGATCCAGCGAGCCGATGGAATGCGCCGCGTCCTGCACAGTCAACGCCCCGGCGGCGTGGGCGACGTCGTTGAGCCGGTCCATTTCCACGGGCTGGCCCGCGTAGTCGACACCAGTGATGACCTTGGTGCGTTGCGTGACCTGCTCGGCGGCCAGCTGCGGATCAAGGTTCGCGGTGCCCGGGTCGATGTCGGCGAAGCGAACAGTTGCCCCGAGCGCCAGCGCGCCGGAGGCCGTCGCTACGAACGTCATCGGGGTGGTGACGATCTCATCGCCCGGGCCCACACCCGCGGCGCGGTAGGCGATATGCAGCGCGGCAGTGCCCGAGGTACAGCTGACCACCCGTGCGGCGCCCGTGAACTCACCGAGGGCTTCCTCGAAACGGGTGACGGCCGGGCCGGTGGTGAGCCAATCACCGCGCATTACCTCGGTGACAGCCTGGATATCGTCCTCGTCGATGGATTGGCGCCCGTAGGGAAGCACCGGGCTCAGACCTCCGTGGCGAGGATCTGGATCATTTCGTCGCCGCTAAACCACTGATCGTTCTTGTCCGAGGTGTAGTGGAAGTCGGCGGGCAGCGCCTCACCGGGCGGCGGGGCGTAACCCCAAGTGGCCATGTCGGGCTGGATCACGAAGCGGGAATCGCTGATCTTGATGGCCCGGCGCCCCTCTTCGGCGGAGATCATCTCCTCGTGGAGCTTCTCACCGGGCCGCAGCCCGATCTCGTGCATCTCGGCTCCGGGGGCCACCGCCTGCGCCAGGTCGGTGATCTTCATCGACGGGATACGGGGCACGTAGAGCTCGCCACCCTGCATCAGCTCAAACGAGTCCATCACGAACTTCACGGCCTGCGGCAGCGTGATGAAGAACCGAGTCATCCGCAGATCGGTGATGGGCAGCGACTTGCCCTCCTCGGCCAGCCGCCGGAAAAAGGGAATCACCGAGCCGCGGCTACCCATGACGTTGCCGTAGCGGACGACGGCGAATCGGGTGCCATAGGACGCGGCGTAGTGGTTACCGGAGATGAATAGCTTATCGGCGGTGAGCTTGGTGGCGCCGTACAGGTTGATAGGGCTGGAGGCCTTGTCGGTGGACAAGGCGACGACCTTCTTGACCCCGGCATCCATGGCCGCCTCGATCACGTTCTGCGAGCCAACGATGTTGGTCTTGACGAACTCCCACGGATTGTATTCGGCGGTGTCGACCTGCTTGAGGGCCGCCGCATGCACCACGAAGTCAACACCGTGCATCGCGCGGTTGAGCCGATGAAGGTCGCGGATATCGCCGAGGAACCAGCGCAGCCGGGGATCATCGCGAAGCAACTGGCGCACCTCGTACTGCTTCAACTCGTCACGGCTGAAGATGATCACGCGCCGAGGGTTGTGGTTATTCAGCAGGTTCGTAATGAAGGCTTTGCCGAACGAACCAGTGCCACCCGTGACCAGGACGGAAGACCCCTCAAGCACAGACATGCATACCTCGCTTCAACACGGACTCCACTCTGGAGCGTCGATGCGACAGCCTAGCATTGGGGCCATGCCCGTTCCTTTGCAGCCGGTGTTGGACTTTGCGGTCAGAGTCGACGGTTATCGCGCCACCGGCGTCGGGCATCTGGTTCGGCAGGTCGCGCTGGCTGAGGAACTGCTGCAGCGGGGCCACCGGGTCCGTTTCTTCGGTGGCACCGACCTCGGCTGGATCCGGGAACTGCTCGGCGCCCACGGCCTCGAGCTGATCGATCCCGAAGCCGACTTTGCCGGCGCGCGGGCCGCGGACGCGAGCACGGCAGTCATGATCGACGGATACGACTACCCGGCGAGCCTGGGGCAGGCGCTGCGCGCACATGCCATTCCCGTGGCGACAATGGTCGACGACGTCTTCGGCAGGCACCAGGCCGCCGACTTGTACGTCGATCAGAACCTCGGCGCCCTCGCGGGCCACGGGGCCGGGCAGTGGCTCGTGGGCCCCGACTACGTGCTGCTGCGCGAGGTCGTCCTCGATAAGCGGGGGCTCGCGCCGGATCCGAGCCCCCGGCCACGCGTGCTGATCGTCTTCGGTGGCACCGACGCCTTCGCTGGCTGTCCAGTGGTATCTGGGCTGCTGCTCGCCTCCGGGCTGGCGATGGACGTCGTGGCGGTCGCCGCGACGCCCGAACTAGCCCGGGAAATCGCCGCGATCCCGGCCGGGCCGGGGCAGACTGTGGAGGTCGTCGGCCCGCAGCGGGACCTTCCTGCGTTGGCCGCCACCTGTCACGTGGCGGTGAGCGCGGCCGGCTCATCGGTGTGGGAGTTCGCATGTATCGGCCTACCCACCGCACTTGTGTGCGTGACCGACAACCAGGAAGGCGGCTACGCGGCGGCGACCAGTCAGCTGTGCGTGGGGCTGGGGCACCTGGACCGGCTACGCGGCGATCCAGCCACGCGGGCCGCGGCGATCGCGGCGATCTCACCGCTGCTGGAGCGCCCCGCGGTGCTACAGGAGTACCGACGCCGCGCCATGGCCACCGTGGACGGCCGCGGCCGGGCCAGGGTGGCGGATGCTTTGGAGCACCTGGCCGCCGGTAGATTGGGCGCATGCGCACCCGGGTAGTGATCCAGTCCAGGCTTTCCTCGTCGCGGCTTCCCGGGAAGGCGCTGATGACGATGGCGGGGATGCCGCTGATCGAGCTGGTGGCCCGCCGCGCCGCCCGCTCAGGCCTCGAAGTCGTCGTCGCCACGAGCGTCGAGCCCTACGACGAGCTGATCGCGGCCCACCTGAGCCGGGTGGGAATCCCCGTGCTCCAAGGAGCCCTGGACGACGTGCTCGGCCGCTTCGCCGAGGCCACTGCCGACCTCGAACCCACCGACCGGGTGGTGCGTTTGACCGGGGACAATCCCGTGGCCGATGCCACCCTCGTGGAACAGTTCATCGAAGCCATGAGCGCCACCGAATACGAGTATGGCCTGGTGCCGACGGATCGGGTGCCCGAGGGGCTCGGCTGTGAGGTATTCCCGGTCTCCGCGCTGCGCGCCGCGCACGCCCAGGCCACCGCCGCCTACGACCGGGAGCACGTCACCCCATGGATCAGGCGGGAATTCGGCGAGTTCCACTTCATCCCCCCGGTGCCTTTCGGTGACATCAACGCCTTCCGTTGCACCACGGATTGCCTGAACGACTATCACCGGGTCAGCCAGCTCTTCGCCGGTGTGGCCGATCCCGTGGGTATCGGGTACGAGGCGCTGTTCGCCCAGCTGGGGCGCGTGGTGGCAGCGCAGGGGGCCGAGGCGGTGCCGGTGGCTCGATCGGGCAGCAGGCTGACATCTGTCTTGCTGGGCGCTCATGACCTAGGCGCAACCGGCTCCGAACGCGACCTTTCGGTGGTCCGGGACGGTTTCGCGCACGCGGCGAATAGTGGCGTGAGCCATGTGTTCGCCGACGCCGAAGCCGCCGGGGTGGTGGCGGCCGGGACCCTCCCGGCGCTGCGGCAACGCCTGGGGGCGATGCTGGTGCTGCCCACGCTGACGGGGCAGGTCCGGGCCGGACTCGAAGTTGTCGCCGAGGTCGAACGCGCGTGTGCGGTGCTCGGTTCCCGCCGGCTTGCGGCGGTCATGCTGCGCGGACCGGAGCAGTGCGCCGTGGACGGCGGGGCTGCCTGGGATCAGCTACTGAGCTTCCAGCGGGAGTTGCTGGTCGAAGACATCGGGTTGCTGTTCGACTCGCCCGAGGCGGTGACCACTGAGGGGATCCAGGGGCTGAGCGTCGTGGCCTGCCGGATCGGCTCCGAGACTGCGGATCTGAGCGCCCTGCGTCAGTGCCGGCGGCCGGGCCTGACCGTCGTGGGAGTGCTCGCCGGATCCGACCCCGCATCGGTGCGGCGGCTGCTCGACTCCGGGGCCGTGGACTGCGTGGTCGTTTCGCCCAGCTCGACGCAGCAGCTTCGCCAGTGCCTGCTGGCCGGTCGGGAGGCCCACGCGGGCTGACCCCGGCCGGGAACGCCGGTCGCGGCCGGGGTCAGTCGGTGCCGAACTCCATCGAGGCCCGGCCGACTGCCCGCTCCACATCACCATCGACGGCCGGGGAGTCTAGTTCGGCGATCGCCGCCGCACCGCCCGGGGTCAATTCGCCGATCAGTTCGGCTTGGGTGCCGCCCAGGGTGCCCTGCGCCGCGTAGAGCTCCAGCTTCTCCCTTGAGTCGGCGATGTCAAGATTGCGCATCGTGAGCTGCCCGATTCGGTCGGTCGGCCCGAAGGCGGCATCGGTCACCCGCTCCATCGAGAGCTTCTCGGGCTGGTAGCTCAGCGCCGGGCCCCGGGTATCGAGGATTGTGTAATCATCGCCGCGGCGCAGCCGCAGCACGACGTCCCCGGTGACCGCCGATGCCACCCAGCGCTGCAGCGACTCGCGCAGCATCAGCGACTGAGGATCCAGCCAGCGGCCTTCGTACAGCAAACGGCCAAGACGAAGCCCCTCGGAGCGGTAGGTGGCCAGCGTGTCCTCGTTGTGGATCGCCGTCAGCAGCCGCTCGTAGGCGATCCACAACAGCGCCATGCCCGGCGCCTCGTAGATGCCGCGGGACTTCGCCTCGATGATCCGGTTCTCGATCTGATCGCACATGCCCAGCCCGTGGCGGCCGCCGACCTTGTTGGCTGCCAGGACCAGATCCACCGCGGTGGCGAAGCGCACCCCGTTGATCGAGACTGGACGGCCCTGTTCGAAACCGATGGTGATGTCCTCGGTCTCGATGGCCACACTCTGGTCCCAGTACTTCACGCCCATGATCGGCTCGACGGTCTCCAGGGAGACGTCGAGATCCTCCAGGGTCTTTGCTTCGTGCGTGGCGCCCCAGATGTTCGCGTCGGTGGAATAGGCCTTCTCCTGCGGGTCGCGGTAGGGAAGGCTGCGGGTGGTGAGCCACTGGCTCATCTCGGCGCGCCCGCCGAGCTCGGAGACGAACGCCTCGTCGAGCCACGGCTTGTAGATCCGCAGCGCCGGATTTGCCATCAGCCCATAGCGGTAGAACCGCTCGATGTCGTTGCCCTTGTAGGTGGAGCCGTCACCCCAGATCGCCACGTCGTCGGAGGCCATGGCCCGCACCAGCAGGGTCCCGGTGACAGCGCGCCCGATCGGCGTGGTGTTGAAATAGGCCTTCCCGCCGGTGCGAATGTGGAACGCGCCGCAGGCCAGGGCCGAGAACCCCTCCTCGACCAGCGCGTCGCGGCAATCAACCAGACGGGAGATCTCGGCGCCGTACTGGCCGGCACGGCCCGGCACCGAGGCGATGTCCGGTTCGTCGTACTGGCCGATATCGGCGGTGTAGGTACAAGGAATCGCGCCAGCCTCGCGCATCCAGGCGACGGCCACCGAAGTGTCCAGGCCGCCGGAGAAAGCGATTCCGACTCGTTCACCGGTGGGCAGGGATGTCAGCACTTTGGGCACCCGCCTAGCCTAGTGGCGCAGGCGCGCCGATGGTAAGCGGGCTCGTGGTCGTGGAATCCGGGCCCGGCCAGCTGGCTTCAGGTCCGGGCTGGCGTTGGGCAGCATCAACTCCGGCTGCCCACGCTGCTCGGCCTCGACGGGGCCCAGGCTGCCGTCGTAAGGAGCGTGGCGCTGGCCGGGCGGCTCGGGTTCCCGTATCCCTCAGATTGGTACAACTTCGCCTGCCGATCCGAGATGTTGTTTCAAGCATGGCCTCTGACTAGGTGTAATGCTTCATCTTGCGGGTACAAGTTGGCTAACTTGTTCCATTGCCGCGTAGGGCGGCGCCGGGCCGGTGATGTACTTCCCATGCGGGCAACCTGCCCCAGAGGAGCTCAGGCACATGGAGGTGTCAGTCACACAATGAAAAGAACTTTGGGTCTACTCATGCTCAGCCTCTTGCTGGCCGGATGCAGCGACGTCGGCGGCGGATCCACCACCGCGCCACCGGCCGAATCCGCCGGCCCCGACAACGGTGACACAGTCAAGGTCGCATTCGTGTCTCAGGTGGAGGGGATTCCCTATTTCTCCGGCTTCGAACAGGGAGCCACGGCCGAGGCTGAATCCCTGGGAATCACCTACGAACAGGCGGGACCCGCCACGGCCGATTCGGCCGAGCAGCTACGGATCTTCAACAGCCTGGTGCAGCAGGGATTCCAAGCCATCGCCATCTCACCCCTGGACCCGAGCTCGATGAACTCCGCCATCGCCGATGCGCGGGCCAAGGGCGTCATCGTGATCACCTCGGACGCAGATGCGCCTGACAGCCAACGGCAACTATTCGTGCAACAGGCCACCGACGACGGCCTCGGGGCCACCGTCATGGACCAGATCGCCCAGGCCGCGGGCGAGAGCGGCGAATACGGCATCGTGTCCGGGGCCCCCGACACCGATACCTTCACCCGCTGGATCGCCGCGATCGAGAAGCAGCAACAGAACTATCCCGACATGGAATTGGTGGGAGGAATCCGGTACACCACCACCACCGAACAGGCGCTGACCGAGGCGCAGAACCTCATGACCGCCAACCCCGAGCTGGCGGGCATCATCGCTATCCCCTCCACGGCGGTCCCCGGTGTGGCGCAGGCGGTGAAAAATGCCGGGAAGTCGGGCGAGGTGGCAGTGACCGGATTCGGTTCCCCGCAGACCGCCGCACCCTTCCTCAAGGACGGTTCGATGACCTCCACTGTGTTGTGGAACGTCCCGGAGCTGGGCGCCCTGACTGTGTGGGCAATGAACGAACTCGTGGCGGGCCGCGAGCCCGCGGCGAGCAACACCATCGACGGTTTCGACCAGCCCATCACCTACGATCCGGAATCCCAGGTCCTGCTGCTGGGCGACCCGATGGTCTTCACTGCCGACAACGTCGACGATTTCGACTACTGAATCCACATGAGACTCGAACTCACAGGCATCTCGAAACGGTTCGGGGCCACGAGCGCCCTGAGCGAGGTCGGATTCGACGTCGCTCAGGGCGAGCGGCTCGCCGTGCTCGGGGAGAACGGCGCCGGCAAGTCGACGCTGATGAAGATCCTCGTGGGTGTGCATCAGGCCGATGCCGGGGCGATGCGGCTCAACGGCTCCGCCTACGCCCCGGCCTCACCGGGGGAGGCGCTCGCGGCCGGGGTCAGCATCGTCTACCAGGAACCCTCGTTCTTCGCGCACCTCAGCGTGCTGGAAAACTTCTTCGTGGGACGCGCCCCCACCGACGCGGCGGGCAACCTGGCCTGGGCCCGGATGCGGCAGCAGGCGACGGCGGCCTTCACTCAATTGGACCTCAAACCCGAGCTACTCGGCCGCGCCATGGGCACGCTGAGCCTGGCCGAGCAGCAGATGGTGCTCATCGCCCGTGCGGTAGATATCAAGTGCCAGGTCCTCATCCTCGATGAGCCCACCTCGATCCTCACCGCCAACGAGGCAGATCGGCTCTTCGCCATCGTCGAACGGTTGGCCGCCCACAACGTCACGACGCTGTACATCACTCACCGCTTCGGGGAGATCCCACGGGTCGCGGACCGGGTGGTCATCCTGCGTGATGGCAACCTCGTGGCGGACCTGCCCGCGGACGAGGCCACACACGACATCATCGTCGCCCGCATGTCGGGACGCGAGGTGACCCGGGTGACGCGCCGCAGCACCCGGGCGGCGGGCGAGGCCCTGCTGCGCCTGGACCAGCTGACCCGCGCTGGTGAATACGCCGACATCGACCTCGACGTGGCCCGCGGGGAAATCGTCGGCTTGTACGGGCTGATCGGCTCGGGCCGCACCGAAATCGCCCTGACCGTCTTCGGTGACCGGGCGCCGCAATCGGGCCGGATGAGCCTCAGCGGTGAGCCCTACCGGCCGGCCTCACCTCGCGCCGCCGTGGCCCAGGGTGTGGCCTATCTCCCCGAGGACCGCAAGACCCAGGGCAACTTTGGCCACCTATCGACCGGGCAGAACCTGGCCAGCGCCTCGCTGCGCAGCGAGTCCACCAGGTGGGGGATCCTGCGCCGAAAGGCACTACGGGGTCTGGTCGATCGCGGCATCAAGGCGCTGCGGATCAAGGCCCCCAGCCCCGATTTCCCGATCCTTGGCCTGTCCGGAGGGCATCAACAAAAGACGCTCTTCGCCCGCTGGCTCGCCACCGATCCCCAACTGCTGCTGCTGGACGAACCGACCCGCGGCATCGACGTCGGCACCAAGGCCGAGCTTCACACCGAGATCATGCGCCTGGCCGATGCCGGGGTGGGGATCCTGATCATTTCCAGCGAACTCCCGGAGCTGTTCGCTGTCGCTGACCGAATCGAGGTGCTCCGAGAGGGACGCATCGTCGCCTCACTCGTGGGTGAGGAGATCACCGAGGACCGGGTGCTGCGCGCCACATTGGGCGTCGGCGAGGAAGGAGAATCCGCATGAGCGCCGTTGACGCGTATGCCACGGCCTCGACAGATCTGCGGTTCATCCGGGCCCTTCGGCAGGGACTCATGCCCACGCTGCTGCTCGCCGAGCTCGTGATCTTCACGCTGCTGAACAGCCAATTCCTCACCCCCGGCAACCTGAAAGACATCGTCGTCAACAGTGGCGACCTCGCCATGCTCGCGGCGGGGATGACAATAGTCGTTCTGCTGGGCGGCATCGACGTGTCGGCGGGCCCGATGCTGGGCGTGGTCGCCTGGATCATCGCCACCGCCATCGGGCTCGGGATTCATCCGCTGATCGTCGTCGCGATCGGACTTCTCGCCGGCATAGTGCTCGGGACTGTCAACGCCAGCATCGTGGTCCTCGGCCGGGTCGCGCCCATCATCGCCACGCTGGGCACATCGGCGATCTTCCAAAGCGTGCTGTTCGTGCTGTGGGCCAGCCGAGACCGATTCTCCGGCCCCGTGCTGCCGATATTCAGCGGCTACAGCCCCGGAGGGTTCCCGATCCTGATCATCCCGGTGCTACTCGTCTACGCCGGGCTTGCCTACCTGCTGAAGCTGCGAGGCTTCGGCCTGAACATCTACGCGGTCGGCAACGACGCCGAGGGGGCCCGGCTTCTCGGGGTACCCGCCGACCGGGTGGTCTTCCTCGCATACGCATTGATGGGGGCCCTGGTCGGGCTCGGTGCGCTGTTCTACATCGGGCGGGTCGGGGTGGTCCAGGCCAACAGCGGCGCCGAGATGTCAATGGCCGCCATCGCCGCCGTCGTGGTCGGCGGAACCAGCATCCTGGGCGGCCAGGGCGGTGTCATCCGGACCCTCGGCGGGCTGCTGTTCATCGCCATCTTGCAAAACGGGGTAGTGCTTGCCGGGGTTCCATCGCTGTGGACCGGGGCCTTCGTCGGGCTCGCCGTGGCGCTGGCGGTCTCCGTCGACGTCGTCACCACCCGCATCATCGATCAACGAACAGGGGCACGTCGATGAGACTGAGAACAATCATCGCCGACCGGCGCATCTTCCTCGTCGTATTGATCGTGCTCAGCGGCCTAGTCATGAGCCTGCTATCGCCCTATTTCTTCCGGGTCGACAACCTATTGTCGATGACCCAGTACGGATCAGTCATCGGGCTGCTCGCGCTGGGCCAGGCCCTGGTGATCCTCGGCGGCGGTGGCGGCATCGACCTTTCCATCGGCGCGACGCTGTCCCTGTCGGGAGTAGTGATGGGCCTGATGACCGAAGCCTTCGGGATCAACCCGTGGCTTGCCGCCGTGATCGCCATCGGCTGCGGGGCGCTGCTGGGGGCCATCAACGGGCTGCTGATCACCAAGGTGGGACTGCTGCCGCTCATCGCCACGTTGAGCACTATGTTCTTGTACACGTCGTTGGCCAATGTGGTCACCGGCGGCCGCCAATTCGGTGGCTTCGACGTCTCCAACTTCCGCATGCTCGGCCAGGGTGCAGTGCTGGGGATCCCGGTGCAGGTCCTGTTCGTGACGCTCCCGGCATTCGGCATCGCGATCTGGGCGATGTCGCGCACCCGCTTCGGCCAGGAAACCTATGAGGTGGGCAGCAGCTCCCGGGCGGCGTCGCTGGTCGGGGTGTCAGTGCCGCGCCACCGGATCAGCCTCTACGTCATCGCGGGATCGCTGGCCGGGCTGGGGGCAGTTGTCACCAACGCCTGGCTGCTGACGGCGCGGCCGTCAGCCGGCACCGGGCTCGAACTACAGGCCATCACCATCGCCGTGTTGGGCGGGATCGACATCTGGGGCGGCAAGGGACACCTGACCGGGGTGCTTCTCGGGCTGCTGCTGGTGGTGGTGGTCAACAACGGGCTGCAGCTGGCGGGCGTGGGGAATTCGATCCAAGTGGGAATCCTCGGGGCCATCCTGATCGGATCGGTACTGCTCAACACATTCCTCACGCGCGGCCGGAGCGCCGCCTGATGGGCCCGACGAGTCTGGATGTCTTCGCAGTCGGCGATGCCTCGGTTGATTCCTATGTCCGGGTGCCATTCATCGCCGGCCCCGATCAGAAGGCGATGGGCACCTGGCTAGGGGTGTTCGGCGGTGGTATGGCGGCAAACTTCGCCGCCGCCGCCGCACACACGGGAGCCACCGCCTCGCTCATGGCCAGCATTGGCGACGACGCCGCAGGAACCCAGCTGCTCAGCGAGCTCCGCAGCCACCGCGTCGATGTCTCGGCATCCACCCAGCATCCCGGCATGAACACGTTTCAGTGTTTCGTGCAGCTCGACGGGAGCGGGGAGAAGGCGCTGTTCGGGGCCCCGCCGGGGGAGAAGGTGCCACGGGTGGCGCAGGTGCCGCTGGACCTGATCAAGCGAAGCAGCTACCTGTACCTGCTGGCCGACGACCTCACGTGGGCGGGCGAACTCGCCGCGATCGCCCAGTCGCTCGGCACCGCTGTGGTGGTGGACCTGGAACGGGCCGCTGTCGGTTCGCTGGCGGCCCGCGCCCTCGAGACCGTGGGTTCCTGCGACATCGCCTTCGCCAACACGCGCTCCTTCATGGATGCCGGTATCAGCGCCCCCGATGCGGTCCTGGATCTCCTACTGGAGGCCGGGGCCACCACCGCCGT
>JBKEBG010000093.1:0-11391 GCA_047972985.1 Arachnia sp. | reverse complement strand
CGCCTCCGGCGCTCCGGTGCGGATCGAAGGAACTGGGCTGCTGGCCCGGTGCCTGCAGCACGAGACGGATCATCTTTCCGGCATCGTGTTCGGCGACAGGATCTCCGCCCGGGCCCGTCGCCAGCTCGACAAATCGGTGGCTGAGCTTGCCTACCGTTACCCAAGCGACTGGCCGGTGAGTCCTAAACAGGCGGCAGTGCCGCCGGGCCAGTGAACCGCGGGGCGGCGATACCTCAAGGCTCGGCCAGCTGAGCTGCACCGCTGCCCCGGCCGATGGAACCGGGCGCGAGGCACCCCCGCCCACATCGCGGTGAGGTCTCCAGAGGTTCAATTCCAACCACTCGAGCACCAAAATCCAGCGTCCACCCAGGGCCCAAGTGGTGCGAGCGCAGCACGAGATGACAGGGCACCTAGGGTGTGTGCTGTGCGCAGCTACCTTCGGCGGCGAGCAGACCCGAGCGAGGAGCCAGACAGTGGTGCGGATTGAGATCGACCAGGTCGACGACCCGCGGGTGGCCGATTTCGTGTCGCTTCGAGACGCGTCCCTGCGGCGCCGAATCGAGCCCGAACGGGGAATCTTCATCGCGGAGGGGGCGACGATCATCCAGCGCGCGGTTGCCTCCGGATGCCAGCCACGGGCGTTTCTGCTGGCCGAGCGATGGTTGCCGGGTCTAGCCGACACCCTCGCGGCCTGGCCCGAGGTGACCTGCTACGTCGCGGGCGAGGCAGTCATCGAGCAGATCAGCGGTTTCCACGTGCACCGCGGCGCGCTCGGATCGTTCCGGCGGCCCGAGCCCACGCCATGGGAGAGATTCACCCAGGCCCGGCGAGTGATCGTGTGCGAATCTTTGGTGGACCACGCGAATATCGGCGCAATCATGCGTACCGCGGCGGCCCTGGGCTGGGACGGCGTGCTGGTCTCCCCCGATTCGGCCGACCCGCTGTACCGCCGAGCCATCAAGGCATCCATGGGGGCCTCGCTGCAGGTGCCGTGGCGGCGCATGGAGCGCGCCGATGACCTGCGACGGCTCAGCCAGGCAGGCTTCACGCTCGCGGCGACTGTGCTCTCGGACCAGGCTCTCGGACCTGAGGCGCTGCCCGCGGCAGACCGGCTCGCGCTACTGGTCGGTTCGGAGGGTCACGGGCTCAGCGCGCAGTGGCGGGAGCTCGCCGATGTTGAAGTAAGTATCCAGATGGCGGCCGGAGTCGATTCCTTGAACGTTGCTACGGCGCTGGGGATATTCGCCTACCTGCTGCGGCCCGGCGCACCGCGGTGAGGCCCCGCGGTGGACAGCTCGGCCGGCCGGCCATCGGTGCGTCAGCGCGTCTGGCGCTGGGACGGGGCCCCCGTGGCCGGGAGACCGATCCCGACTGAGGTCGCGGTGGGACTCGCCGGTGGGGTCATCGCCTGGCTTGGCGTGGCGGCAGGCGGGGACGCCGAAGCGGGCTCTGGCCCCGGTTCGTCGCCGGTCAGATCGAGCCCCACGATGACCGGATCGTGGTCCGACGAACGGTAGGGATTGGCCTGCCACAGTTCGTCCTCGGCGGGGGCCTTGAAGCTCATGTCGTAGTCGAACAGGTTCACTTCGTCGGCATTGATATGCCACACGGCTGCGCCGACCACGTCGGCCAGTGCGGCGGGATTGGCCAAGGCATGGTCGAGGTAGCCGAGTTGGCCGTCGAAGACATACGAGTAGGTGTATTCGCCCATGGACTGGGCGAGCAGATCTGTGTAGCCCGCCGCGGCGAGGGCAGCGATGGGGTCTTCCTGATCGTAGGAGTTGAGGTCGCCCAGAACGAGTCTTCGCTCGGCCCCCTGCCCGGTGGGGTCACCATCCAGCCAGGCGGCCAGGGCGTTGGCCGCGGCCAGACGCGTCTGGTTGCAGTTGCCTTGCCCGTCGCCGGTGTCTGGATCGGAGGTGTCGTCGCAGTTGGAGCCCTTGGACTTCAGGTGGTTGATGCTGACGGTGACCAGCTCGCCGCTGTCCAGGTGTCGGAACGTCTGGGCCAGCGCCGGCCGGTTCCGGCCGTCGGCGAAGTCAAGCGCTGCCCAGTCGCCGACCGGCTCGACTGCCTCGGGCTGGTAGATCAATGCCTGCACTATCGCATCGGTTCCCAGGACACCAGTGGTCACCGCGGCGTAGGAGGTGGTGCCGGCGGCCGAATTGAGCGCGGTGACGAGGTTGGCGACGGCGGTGCCGTTGTTCTCGATCTCAATGAGGCCCACGACATCGGCGTCGAGGGCGGTGATGGCCTCGACGATCTTGATCTGCTGGCGGGTGAACTCCTCGGCGGTGTCCGCGCCACGAGCGCTGGCCGATTCGCTGGTGAGGGTCGTGAAATAGTTCAGCACGTTGAACGACGCGACGGTGAGGTCCGCGTCGATGTTCGGTGGAGCCGGCCGGGGATTGGCCCGAGCGTAGTCGGCGGGCTGGGTGGGTTGCAGCTTGTACTGGCCGTGGCCGTAGCTCAGCACCCCCGTCAGATTCGTCACGAGGTCGCCCCCGCGGAAGTAGTTCTGGGTGGTGAACTCAGCGCCGTTGGGGTGCCTGGCCGGTGTCGGGTTCTGGGTGCTGCGGCCGTCGTCGACTGTGATCCGATGAGCCAGATTCTCCGCCGCGTAGGCGACGGCGGTCGCCCCTGGATCCACGACTCCGGTGGGGGTCCATTGCCGGTCGGTGGCGTAGACGATTTCCCCGTAGCGGCCGAAGTTGTAGTATTCGGCGATCGCCAGGGACTGGGGGAAGCCGAGCATCATCGATTCATACCGTTCCCAGTCGGTGTGCGGCAGGCTGACCTGTGTCGTGGCTGGCATCGCCATCGCCGCCACGTCCGGATCGATGGTCTCGGCGGTGACCTGGGTCTGGCCGTAGTACTCAGCGACGCGGCCGGTGACGCGCAGTGTGGTGCCAGCCTGATACGTGCTTGCCGTTGGGGCGTAGACGAAAATGCCATCGCTGGTCGCGGCGTCCTGGTCGCCGGCGTCTTGTAGATAGAAGCCGCCGAACTGGCCGCTGCCTTGGAATGATCCGGTGATGACTCCCTCGATGGTCACCGTGGTGCCGGCAAGGGGGCTGATATCCCCGGATCCCTGCACCGCGCCGATGGGAGTCAGCTCGGGATCTGGCTCGGCGGGCTGGTCGCAGGTCAGCGTGCCGAGCGTGGTGAGGTCGTCGATTCCGGTGGCGCTGAACAGTGCCGAGGGCGGGTAAGGATCACCCGGGTCGGCATCTGCCTCGCACCCGGACTTGGTCAGGGTAGCGTTCACGGTGGCGACGCCGTCGCTGGCCCAGCGGGTGCCAGGATCGATACCGACCTGACCGATCGAGTCCAGCACAGTGGCGCCCTTGCGCAGCACGAGGGCATCGTCGCCGTTGAAATAGGTAACCGCCGAGGACCAGTCTCCGATCGAGGCCAGGCTCGGGTCGGCGGCGGGGTTGTAGATGACGAAGTACTCCCCGGCGGCCAGCACCTGATCCGGCAGCGTCGTTGAGTTGCCGTGCGCCGTTGGGGACCCGTTGTTGTACACGTCGATGTGGTAACCACTCAGGTTCACGGCGGCCTCGGTCGGGTTGTAGACCTCCAGTGCCTTGTTATTCCCGGACCCCTCGATGTAGACGCTGAAGATCAAGTCCTCGGCGGGCGCCGCGTTTGCCTGGTTCGGCGCGATCCCCGAGCCGAGCACGGCCAGGCAGGCTGCGGTCAGGGTGGCAATGCTGCGTGCGCGGGCTCGCATGGTCTCCTCCAAGTGTCGGGGGTGTGTGACCAGCCGACGCCGCCGAGGCTACAGTGCGGACGGGGTGGAGTTTCCAGAAGTGCCCAACCCGTCAACCAACGGTGATTCGGCTGGTCGGCCGGCGCTGACCCTCCTGTGACGGGGGGAGGCGGCTCACCCGGAGGCGCGTTGGCTGGGCCAGCCCCGGTCGAGGCAGCGTGGTAGCGCCCACGCCGGCGGCTGGGAAACCTCCCGGCCCGGGATACTAGACTCGCCCCTCGGCGACGGGAGGATCATGGCACGCGTGCCGTTCGGCATTGACCCATTCCTGCTGCTGATCCTTGGCTCGGCCGGCCTGGCCTGGTTCGCACCCGCCACGGGCGATGTCGCGATGGTTCTGGGGTGGGCGACCAAGGCGGCCATCGCGTTGCTGTTCTTCGGCTACGGGGCCCGGCTATCGGCGCGGCAGGCCCTGGCGGGACTGACTCACTGGCGGTTGCATCTGGCAATTCTCGGCACCACATTCGTGGTGTTCCCGCTGGTCGGGGCTGGGCTGCTGGCACTGCCAGATGGCGCGGTGGCAAGCACGACCTGGGTGGGCCTGGCGTTCTTGACTCTCGTGCCGTCGACAGTGCAGTCGTCGATCACTTTCACCTCCATCGCGCGCGGCAACGTGGCCGGGGCCATCGTGGCGGCCACCACGAGCAACGTGGTGGGGGTGGTGGCCACTCCCCTGCTCGCCGCAGCTGTGCTGCCCGCGGTGGGGGGCCACAGCATCGGCTGGGGCTCGGTCGGTCAGGTCGCGGTGCAGCTGCTGCTTCCCTTCGTCCTGGGGCAGGCATCGCGCCGGTGGACCGCCGATGTGGTGGCCGCGCATGCCCCACGGCTCAAGCTGCTGGATCAGTTCGTGGTGGCGCTGGTGGTCTTCGGCGCGTTCTCGTCCTTCCGGGCCACCCAGGCCTGGCGGGGCTACACCCTGACGGATCTGTGGGTCATGCTCGCGGTCACGCTCGTGCTGCTCGCCGGGGCCTTCAGTTTCACCTGGTGGCTGGGCGGGCGGATGCGGTTCAACCGTGCCGACCGGATCGCGTTGTTGTTTTGCGGGACCAAGAAATCGCTGGCCACCGGGGTTCCGATGGCCAGCGTCTTGTTCGCTCCCCAGCTGGTGGGAGCGATGGTGCTGCCGTTGATGATTTTTCACCAGGCACAACTCATGGCCAGCGCCGTCATCGCCCGGCGGTTCGCTGCCGACGATCCGCCGGACTAGCCCTTGCCCGCCCGCAGCTGGTCCGCGGCGGGCAGGACGACAAACAGGGGAAGGTGCCGTCCCGCGCGCCGCCCATCCGGCTAGCTCTGCGGCCCTCCCGGCCCCCGGGTGGGATCGAAGCCACCCATCGGCGGAGGCGTCGGGGAGCTGGACGGCCCGGATTCTCCCGCCGGGGCGGCCGGCCCCGCGGCCGGCCCCGGTATCGGCCCCGCGGCCGGGCGACGCCGGGTGGGCGAGGGCGAGTTCAATGCCTGGGCCTCGTCGATGGCCTGCTGCACAGTCTCCTTGGAGCGTTCCCGATCGCGTTGTGCCTGGGCCTCGATCTCGGCCTGGACGTCGACCTTCTCGGGGGCCGTGAAGCTCTTGGAGGCCTTGCTGACGTAATCGCGGATCACCTCACTGCCGGAAGCCTGCCCCAAGCCCTTGAGCGCGTCGTTGAGTTCGCTCGGCACTATCCACACCTTGTTGGAATCGCCCCGGGCCAGGCGCGGCAGCATCTGCATGTACTGGTAGGCCAGCAGGGCCTGATCCGGTTCACCGGCATGGATGGCGTTGAATACCGTGGAGATGGCCTGTGCCTCGCCCTCGGAACGCACCATCTGCGACTGGCGGTCGGCCTGCGCGCGCAGCACAGCGGCCTCCCGATCGCCCTGGGCCCGCAAGATCGACGATTCCCGATCGCCGCCGGCCTGCAGAATCTGGGACTGTCGCTGCCCCTCAGCCAACAGGATTTGGGCTCGCTTCTCCCGCTCGGCGCGGGCGCCCTTCTCCATGGCGTCGCGGATCGTGGGTGGCGGATCGATGGCACGCAACTCGACGCGGTTGACCTTGATCCCCCATTTGCCGGTGGCCTCGTCGAGGACCATACGCAGCTTCTGGTTGATCTCCTCGCGGGAGGTCAACGCCCGTTCCAGATCCATGCCGCCGATGATGTTGCGCAACGTGGTCATGGTGAGTTGCTCGATGGCACCCCGATAGTTCTGTGCCTCGTAGGCCGCCCGAACCGGGTCAACGATCTGGAAGTAGATCACCGAGTCGATGGACACCATCAGGTTGTCCTCGGTGATGACCCCCTGCGGCGGAAAGGGCACTACCTCCTCACGCATGTCGAGCATGTAGGGGATCTGATCCAGGAACGGGATGACCAGGTGCGGACCTGGGTCGAGGCGCCGCCGGTACTTACCCAGGCGCTCCACGAGCCCCACGCGCTGCTGCCGAACGATGCGCAACGCCATCGTGAGAAACACCACCACCAGGATGGTCAGTGCTATCAGTGGTATGAACTCCATTGCTCTCCTTGGGTCGATCTAGCGGCCGCCGAGTTGCCTCGCGGCGGGATAAACAATCAGTGTGACGCCGTCGATGCCATAGATATCGACGGCTTGGCCCTCCAGGATCCGCAGGTTCGGGTCGAAGGTGCGCGCCTCCCACAGCTGCCCCTCGACCTTGACCTCGCCATCGGCGCCGTTGATCTCGCTGGTGGCAATCCCCGACGAGCCCACCAGGGACTCCAACGATGATCGGTAGCCTGGGGCCTTGCGGATGCGTTCCAGCAGCGTCGGGCGCAGCAGAAACAGTGTAGCCACGGCCACACTGAGCGCCATGACGATCTGGAGCCCCCACAGCCCGGGGGCCACCAGCGAGGTCAGCGCACCCGCAGCCGCACCGGTGGCGAGCATCAGCAGGGTCAGATCCAGGGTGAGCAGCTCGGCGGCGGCCAGCGCCAGCGCCAAGCCACCCCACGCGAGCCAGGCATTCTGGGAGACCCATCCCCAGAATCCTCCCTCACCCATGGCGCGCCACCGAGCGAGCCGTCCAGCGGTCGTTGACCTGTTCCACGGTCAGCGGCATCTCGAACGCGGCCGACAGCCACTGATCGGTCAGCGTTTGCGCTATGGGGCCGGCCGCCACGACATGCCCATGCGACAACAACAGCGCGTGCGTGATGCCCTCCGGGATCTCTTCGAGATGGTGAGTCACCAGGATAGTGGCTGGAGATTTCTCGTCCAGACAGACCTCCGACAAGATGCTCACCAATGACTCCCGCCCGGCAAGGTCCAACCCGCCGGCGGGCTCGTCGAGCAGCAACAATTCCGGATCGGTCATGAGGGCCCGCGCGATCTGGACTCGCTTTCGTTCACCCTCCGACAAAGTGCCGAAGGTGCGATCGGCCATGTGTTCGATGCGCATCAAACCCAGCAGGCGCCGCGCCTGGGCGAGGTCCATGGGTTCGTAGGACTCGTTCCAGCGCCCCAGCACAGCATAAGAGGCCGACACCACAGCGTTGAGCACCGACTCCCCCGCCGGTATCCGTTCGGCGACGGCCGAGGAGGTGAAACCGATCCGCGGGCGCAGCTCGAACACATCGATGGCACCGACGACATCGCCGAGCAACCCGACAACACCAGCCGAGGGATACAGCTGCGCTGCCAGTACCTGCAATAAAGTGGTCTTGCCCGCGCCGTTGGGGCCGATGACCACCCAACGCTCGGACTCGTCTACCCAGAGGTGGACATCGTCGAGCAGAATGGCGTCGCCACGCTTGACAGTCACGCCCGCTAACTCAGCCACCAATGCCATGCCCCCACGCTACCGGAAACCATGGGCAAGCCCGGGGCACGTACCCGGCCGTGGCGCGGTGCCCGGGCGAGCGACATCAGGCGCCGGTGGAGTGGAGGCCTCCGTCGACGTGCACGATCTCCCCCGTGGTGGCGGGGAACCAGTCGCTCATGAGCGCCACGACAGCCTTGGCTGCCGGTGTTGCGTCCTTGTTGTCCCAGGCGAGCGGGGCCCGGCTCGCCCACACCCCGTTGAACTCGTCTGCGCCGGGGATGGCCTTCTTGGCCATCGAGTCGATCGGCCCGGCCGCCACCAGGTTGCAGCGGATGCCCTCAGGCCCGAGATAGCGGGCCAGATAGCGCGATGTCGATTCCAGGGCCGCCTTGGACACGCCCATCCAGTCGTAGGCCGGCCACGAGACCGTGGCGTCGAAGGTGAGCCCGACGATGCCTGCCCCCCGGTTCAGCACCGGTCGCAGCGCCATGGTCAAGCTCTGCAACGAGTAGGCAGAGATCTGCAACGACGCCGCGACCGTGGGCCAATCCGTGGTGAGGAAGGCGCCGCCGAGTGCCTTCTCGGGGTCGGCGAATGCGATGGAGTGAACAATGCCGTCCACGCCCCCCGGGAAGTGCTCACTGATCGTCTCGGGCAGGCCCGCGAGATGCGACTCGTCGGTGATGTCGAGCTCGACCAATGGCGGGACCGGGTCGAGGCGACCCACCACCCGTCGGGCCAGGCTCACCGCCCGCCCCGCCGCAGATACCACGACGTTGGCGCCTTCCCGCGCAGCGATGTCGGCCACCGCATAGGCGATGGATGTGTTCATGGTGACTCCCGTCACCAGGATGTTCTTGCCAGCCACGATCCCCACGAAATATCTTCCTTCCCAGTAATCTGCCGCACCCGGATCCGGGATTCCCGGACCCCGGCGGGCCGGTGCCGTGTTGTCTTGCCTCGCCCCGCGCTCCGCCTGAGCGGAGAACTGGCCCGGCAGGCGACTAGTTGTTCAGTGCCCCATGCCCAGTCCGCCGTCCACCGGCAGCACTGCCCCGCTGACATATCCGGCGTCGTCGGAGGCCAAGTAGACCGCGGCGGCCGCCACATCGCTGCTCGCTCCCAGCCGTCCCGCCGGAATCCGAGCGCGGTAGCCGGCCACGACGTCGTCTGCCAGGGCGTTGGTCATGTCGGTCTCGATGAAGCCTGGCGCGATGACGTTGCAGGTGATGTTGCGGGCCCCGAGCTCACGAGTGAGACTGCGGGCCATACCGATCAGCGCCGACTTGCTGGCGGCATAGTTGATCTGCCCGGGAGATCCCAGCAGACCCACCACCGAGGAGATGAGGATGACCCGCCCGAACCGTGCCCTGGTCATCGCGCGGGCAGCGCGACGCACCACGCGGAATGTGCCGGTGAGGTTGGTGGCGATCACGGCGTCCCAATCCTCATCGGACATGCGTGCCACGAGAGTGTCCTTGGTGACGCCGGCGTTGGCGATGAGAATCTCCACGGGGCCCAGTTCGGCCTCGACCCGGGCGTAGGCGGCCTCCACCTGAGCCTGGTCGGTGATGTCACACTCGAGTCCGAGCACCCCTTCTGGGACCCCGCCGGAGCGGTAGGTGGCGGCGACCCGATATCCCTGGTCCCGGAATCTCTCGGCGATCACCCTGCCGATTCCCTTGGATCCGCCGGTGATCAGGACGACGCGCGCTTGGTTCACCCGGACAACCTAGCGCAGCCGAGCACTTCGAGGGGCCTGCCGCCTGGGGCCCGGCCGCCGGTGGCGCCTGAATCCGCCGATGCTCGGGGCGCGCTCGTGGCTAGGTCTGCTGCCTAGACTGTTGCCATGGCCACGGGCAGCGCACCACACGTGCTCATCACCAGCGCGTCCCGGGGACGAACCCTGGACGTTGAGGCCCGCACCCGTCGGTACCTGATCACGATGTCGGTGCGCACAGCATGTTTCATAGCTTTCCTCGTGGTGCCGGGGTGGTGGAAGGTGGTCGCGCTGGCCGGGGCCGCGCTGCTGCCCGCCGTCGCGGTGCTTTTGGCCAACAACGCTGATCATCGCCCACCACCGCTGGCCCCCGCAGCGCCCGACGATGCGGGCCCGCTGGCGCTGCCGCCGGTCCAGATCATCCCTGGCAGGATCGAAGAGGAGGACAGTTGAGACGGCTGATTCTGCGCTGGGTGGCCCTGGCTCTCACGCTCATCACCCTGGCGATAGTTTTCGTTCGGCTCGGGGAATGGCAACTCAGCCGCCTTGAGCAACGCCGCGAACAGAACTCCGCGGTGGCCGCGAACCGGGACGCGGCACCGGTGGACTACCAGAGTGTGATGGGTGCCCCGATCAGCGAGGACGACCAGTGGCAGCAGGTGCGCGTGAGCGGCACCTACACCGGCGAGCAGTACCAGGTCCGCTACCGCAATGTTGACGGGTCTCCCGGTATCGAGGTGGTCGCCGTGATGTCCACCGATCAAGGCGAGGAGCTCCTCATCGATCGCGGATTCATCCCCCGGCAGAATGGCCAACCAGATACCGAAGTGTTGCCGGAGCTGCCCGCGGGGACAATCAGCGTGGTCGGCTACGTGCGCCGCGACGAGCAGGGCGACCAGACGGCGACCGCACCGCACGAGTTCAAGGTGCGTTTGATTAACTCCGAAGCCATCGGCACCCAGCTCGGTCGCAGCCTCGTGCCCGGATACGTCAGCCTCATCAGCTCGGAGCCGGCCAACGACACCGACCTGGTGCCGCTGAGCCCTCCCGAGCCCAGCGAGGGAAATCACTTCTCCTACGCCCTGCAATGGTTCTCCTTCGGGCTGATCGCGCTGGTCGGGATCGTCGTGTTGGTCCGGGCAGACCTGGCCGACCGCAAGAAGGCCCAGGCCCGGCAAGAACGTGCCCACACCGCGGGCCCCGACGATGCCCCGCATTGATGGGCTGTCCGCGGTAGTGGACTGGCTTCGCTGCCCAGGCTGCCGAGCCGAGCTGGACGTGACGGATGCCACAGTGGTCTGCGGACTCGGTCACAGCTTCGACATCGCCCGGCAGGGATATGTGAACTTTCGTTCGAAGGCCGCCCCCGGCAACGCAGACACCGCAACGATGCTCCACGCCAGGGACCGTTTCCTCGCCACCGGCCATTATCGCCCGATCCAGATCGCCGCGAGCCAGGCGCTGGGCGAAGCGTCGCGGCTGCTGGAGGTGGGAGCCGGCACCGGCTACTACCTCGCCGGATGCCTCGATGCACTGCCCGCGGCGCGCGGCCTGGCCACCGACGTTTCGCCCGCGGCCGCCCGGCTGGCCGCCCGCGCCCATCCGCGGGCCGCCAGCGCCGTCGCGGACACCTGGGAAGGCCTGCCCCTCCTGGATCGGGCGGTAGATGCTGTGCTGTGCGTGTTCGCCCCGCGCAATCCGGCCGAGTTCGCCCGCGTGCTGCAGCCCGGCGGCGTGGCGGTCATCGTGGTGCCCCGGCCCGAGCATTTGGCTGAGGTCCGCCGCGTGCACGGGCTACTGGATGTGCCTGCCGATAAGGCCTCCGACGTGGCGCGCCGGATGGCCCCAGACTTCACTGCGCTCGCCACGACGAGCGTGACGCGTGAGCTGAGCCTGAACCACGATCAGGTCGGCGATCTGATCGGGATGGGACCCAATGCGTTTCACGCCGTGTCCCCGCGGGGCGCCGGGATGACCACCTGGCTGGCGGTGGACGTGGTGAGTTTCCAGCGTCGGTAGCTGCGCACCGCCGGAGCGCGCGCGGGACCTTACAGCCCGAGAAAGTCCTGAAACTCCCGGCACGCTTGCTCGGCTCTGGCCTGCGTCGGTAGTTCACAAAAGATGCGCAGCAGGGGC
>JBKEBG010000086.1:0-1899 GCA_047972985.1 Arachnia sp. | reverse complement strand
GGTCAGCGTGAAAGCTGATCTGCAAGCACATCGAGCGGCAGTGAGCCTAGGTTGAGTGCCCTGGTGTGGAAATCCTTGAGGGAGAACTGCTCACCCCGCGCCCGCGCCGCCGCCTCGGCCTGAGCACGGGTCTGCTGCCAGAGTCGTTGTCCGACGAGGTAGCTCGGCGCTTGCCCAGGCCACCCCGCGTAGCGGTGCAGCTCGAAGTTCCGCTGTGCCTCGGTGATCATGACGTTGTCGGCGAAGAACGCCATCGCCTTGTCGAAGCTCCAGATGCCGCCGCCGTACGCGTCGAAGGCGGGCTTGCCCAGGTGCAGGCCAATGTCGATGACGACGCGAACCGCGCGCATGCGTTGGGCATCGAGCATGCCAAACCGTTCACCCGGGCGCCGAAGGAAGCCGAACTCGTCCATCAGCCGCTCGGCATACAACGCCCAGCCTTCGCCGTGGCCCGACAGCCAGCACAACTGGCGCCGCCACCGATTGAGTTCTGCGGAGTTGGCCGTCGCTTGGCCGGCTTGCAGATGATGCCCCGGCACGCCCTCGTGGTAGACGGTGGTCAGCTCACTCCAGGTCGAGAAGGTGGTTTGGCCTGCCGGGACACTCCACCACATCCGGCCCGCCCGGCTGAAGTCGTCGCTGGGCGGCGTGTAGTAGATCCCCCCGGTCTGCGTTGGCGCGATCTGTGCCTCCAGATTCAGGACTGGTTCCGGGATGTCGAAATGGACACCATTGAGCGCGGCGATGGCTTCGTCAGCAGTCGCCTGCATCCACGCGCGCAGGGCCTCGGTCCCGTGAATCTGGGTCGCCGGGTCGGCATCCAGATGAGCGACGGTGTCCCGGAGGCTCGTGTCTTCGCCCACGATCTCGCGGGAAAGCTCCCGCTGTTCCGCCGTGATTGCCGCCAACTGCTCAACGCCCCAATCGTAGGTTTCGTCGAGGTCAAGCGTGGCACCGACGAACGTGCGTGACCACCGCTGGTAGGCCTCGCGACCCACCGCGTCGTCTGCTGTTGCTATGGGCGCCAGTTCGGTGCTCATGAACTCGGCGAACAGTCCGTAGGCCTCGCGCGCGGCGCGCGCGCCCGCGTCAAGGTCGGCAGCTAGCGCTGCGTTGCCTTCGGCCGGGCGTGCACCGGCGATGAACGTGGAGAAGAAGGAGGAAAGGGGGTCGGCCAACCCCCGCGCCTCGTCAATACCCCATCGCACTTGGCGGATGGCGGGGACGTTTCCGGTGCGGATTCCCTCGGCCAAGGTCGCCGTATAGCCGGCGAGGGCGGCCGGGACGGCGGCCATCCTGGCCGCGATGGTGGCCCACTGGTCGGCGGTGTCGGTCGGCATCAGATCGAAGACATCGCGGATGGTCTGGAGGGGAGAGGCAATGGAGTTGAGGTCGCGGCGCTGATCGCCCGCCTCGATGTGGTCAAGCTCTAGCTCGAGCCGGTCGCGCATGGCTGCGAGCGTCACCTGATCGATGGGGTCAGAGGGCGTCACTCGGTCCAGCGCAGTGAGGGTGCCGCGGTTCAGTGCAGCAACCGCGTCAGTTCCCTCGGGCGAAAGGTCGTCAAGACGGTGGTCGTAGCCAGGCTCACCACACTCGGTGGCCACCATCGGTTTCAGATCAAAGGTTGCCTGGGTGTGCGCGTCGGCGATGGCATCGATGTCGGTAGGGGCTCTCACGTGGGGCAGGCTACCTCGATCGCATGGTGTTGGCCGTCCCCCGCTAGACCGGTGGGTTATGACTCGGCGGCGGCCACTGTTGCGGCGGCTGAGGCCAGCCAGGGGGTTGTTGCGGTGGCTGTGGTCCGCCAGTGGGTGGTTGTGTGGTCGGGCCCCATGCAGGTGGGGGTGGTTGGTTGAAGAACTGACTTGGAGGTTCGCCAGCCAGAGCACGGAGGCG